>CAJJOO010000011.1 GCA_905193395.1 uncultured Porphyromonadaceae bacterium | reverse complement strand
GGCCACCAATTCGGCGAGCTCTTTGATTGTCAGCTCCTTGCCGCTGCCTGCATTGACAGTCTCGTTGCCCGAATAGTTATTCATAAGGAAGACACAGAGATTTGCAAGGGCATCGACATAGAGAAACTCGCGCAGCGGTGAGCCGTCGCCCCAGCATACGACCTCTTCAACTCTTGCCTCCTTAGCCTCATGGAAACGGCGGATAAGAGCCGGCAAAACGTGCGAATGGGCAGGATGATAATTGTCATTCGGACCATACAGATTCGTCGGCATTACGGAAATATAATCCGTACCATACTGGCGGTTAAGGTACTCACAATATTTCAAACCTGATATTTTTGCGAGAGCATAGGCTTCATTCGTTTGTTCAAGAGAAGATGTCAGCAAACACGACTCCGGCATGGGCTGAGGGGCCATACGCGGATAGATACACGAAGAACCGAGAAACTCGAGTTTTTTGCAGCCATTTTTCCATGCGGCATTGATAACATTCATCTCGAGCATCATGTTGTCGTACATAAAATCTGCGAGGGCTGTACGGTTGGCCTCGATTCCGCCTACCTTAGCTGCTGCCAGAAAAACATACTCAGGTTTCTCTGCCGCGAAAAAATCGTTAACGGCCTGCTGGTTGATAAGGTCAAGTTCCTTATGCGTACGGGTCACGATATTGTTATAGCCCTGGCGTTTGAGTTCACGGACAATGGCCGATCCAACCATGCCGCGGTGTCCGGCCACATATATTTTTGAATCTAATTCCATGATGAGTTGATATTGTCCGGTGTTTTTATTTCACGATTCCCTTTTCGAGGTATTCGGCAAGGTTGGTCCTGACTTCTTCACCGGCACGCTCTACGGCAACTTTGGCCATATCGGCATCAACCATTATATTGACCAGTTGTTCAAAACTCGTCATCTTGCCGGGATCCCAACCGAGTTCTTTCTTTGCCTTCGTAGGATCTCCCCAGAGGTTCACGACATCCGTTGGACGGTAAAAATCAGGGGAAACTTCAACCAGTACCTTACCGGTTTTCACATCTATACCCTTTTCGTCCTCACCCGTGCCTTCCCAGCGGAGTTCGATTCCGGCACGGCGGAACGCGAGTTCGCAAAATTCCCGAACGGAATGTTGTTCGCCGGTAGCTATCACATAATCTTCAGGCTTATCCTGCTGAAGAATCAGCCACATGCACTCGACATAGTCCTTGGCATAGCCCCAGTCACGGAGCGAGGAGAGATTCCCGAGGTACAACTTGTCCTGTTTGCCTTGTGCTATACGTGCGGCAGCAAGCGTGATCTTACGCGTCACAAAGGTCTCGCCGCGTCGTTCGCTTTCGTGGTTAAAAAGAATTCCGGAGCAGGCAAACATGCCATATGCCTCACGATATTCTTTTACAATCCAGAATCCGTATTGCTTGGCTACGGCGTATGGACTATATGGATGGAATGGTGTTTTTTCGTTTTGGGGAACTTCCTCCACTTTACCGAACAATTCGGATGTAGAGGCCTGATAGAAACGACACGTATCGGCGAGTCCACATTGTCGAATGCCTTCCAAAAGACGCAGGACGCCGGTAGCGTCGACATCTGCCGTAAACTCGGGAGAATCAAAGGAGACCTGGACGTGGCTCTGCGCGGCAAGATTATACACCTCATCCGGACGGACCTTGTTCAGGGCCTGGATTATGCTCAATGAATCTCCCAGATCGGCATAATGAAGATGAAAATGAGGTCTACCTTCAAGATGCGCTATACGCTCACGATAGTCCACCGAGGAACGGCGGATAGTGCCGTGTACATCGTAACCTTTCTCCAGAAGGAACTCCGCCAGAAACGAACCATCCTGTCCGGTTACGCCTGTTATCAGTGCTGTTTTCATATTACTGGTAATTAAAAATTTCTATTTCAGATTAATTCATAGCCTGCGAACATCGGTCCGTGACCGGGCAGCAGCAATGTCCGCTCTGTTATCAATTCTTTAATCCGGTCAACGCTATGGGCATATTTCTGTTTATCTCCGCCCTTTAATTTTGTTACCGGCGGCACACCGGGTATAAATGCATCGCCCGTCACGAGAATATCCCCGATGCCGTATGTCATACTGTCTTCGGTATGTCCGGGTGTGGAATAAGCCCGCATGGATAATAAATCCGTGTCTTGCAATATATGACCTTCTTCAAGCCGAACACACCCTATTGGCACAAAATCAAGCGGGTGTTCATAATAAAACGAAAGATTGCGTCTGTCATCGGCCAACCATTCGATGCAACGAGAACCGGCGCATATTCTGCAGCCGGGATGTTTATCGCAAAAATGCTTTATTCCCTTGATATGATCAAAATGGGCATGTGTGACAAATACCCGATCAATCTCAAGGCTTTCGGTCGCAGACAACATTTCTTCCGAATCGCCTACGTCAAATATCCATGCAACTCCGGCGTTTTCATCTTCAAGCAGGAATGTATTAGCCCCCTTAAATGGATTGATAAATCGAGTAACTTTAAGGTCACCGTGCCGTATAACCTCCATCGATTACAAGATTCTGGCCAGTCACCCATTGCGAAGCGTCGCTGAGTAGGTAAATACAGCCGTTGGATATATCGCAGGTATTCCCAAGACCAAGAAGATGCTTTTCTTCAAGTTTTTTGCGCGCCTCCGGATCTGCCATATGAGGTAATTTTTCATTAATTGGCGTGAGGATGGCGCCGGGAGATATGCAATTGACGCGGATGTGGCGTTTAGCAAGTTCGCATGCCAGAGAACGGGCCGCCGAAATCAAGGCACCTTTAGTCATGCCGTAAAGTGACTTGCCGCTTTCGCCTACACATCCCATAATAGAGGCAAAAAAAATCACGCTGCCCCCTCGGTTCATATTTTTCACATTCGTAACCTGTCGTGTCAGTTCGATTGCTGAAAATACATTTGCAGCGAAGAATTCTTCAAGGCGCATAGCGTCAACCTGCTTCAGCGGCAAGGTCGCCGATATACCGGCACAATTCACCAGGCCGTCGATTTTACCGTGTCGGTTAACATATTCCGCAATAACGCCGGGGATGCGGTCATAATCGGTCAGGTCAAGCGACACGGCTTCATGATCGTCTCCTCCCATCATCGAAAGCGTTTCTGTAAGCCGCTCACGGTTGCGGGCCAACAGGAAAACATTCGCTCCTGCACGGCTGAAATCAATTGCGCACTGCCGTCCGATACCGGACGATGCGCCGGTTACCAGAATATTCTTACCGCTGAGCGAAAATGGATTGAAACAACTCTCTGTCATACTTCAACGACGTCGCTGATTTTTGTATCGACGAAAGGAACAATTGCCGTCGCCCAGGTCATTCCGACACCGAAAGCACTCAGCATCAGGCGTTTTTCGCCATCAAGGCAGCCTTTCAGGCGGTCCACGATCGTCAAAGGTACCGATACCGACGAGGTGTTGCCGTATTTGTCAATTGTGGATGGAATCCTGGATGTGTCAAGTTTTAATTTTTTAGCCAGATAACTGTTGATGAAATTATTGGCCTGATGAAAGAGGTAATAATCCAATGTCTGAACGTCCGTTCCGGTGTCAGAAAGCAAACGTTTGATATCCTTTGGAATCTCACGGATAACAAAGTTGAACACATCACCGCCGTTCATATAGCCCTGTTCGTCGCTGCGGATATTACCGTATTCGTCAACTACCCGTTCTTTCAACGTTTCGATTGAGGATGGATTTCGGTAACCGCCTCCGTTAATTTTAATTAAATCGCCGCGGGAGCCGTCGGAGTTCAAAGAGAAATAACTCTCTCCGAAGCGCTCATCCCGCTCAATCAGAGCAGCCACGCCACCATCGCCGAAAAGGAAGGCCGAACGACGGTCTTTCGGCGAGTACACCTTTGAGCGTGTTTCACCATCAAGCAGAAGAGCCTTGCGCAGACCGCGATTCTGCATCATGGAATAGACCACGCTGAGTCCATAAATAAAGGCCGAGCAACCAAGGTTTATGTCGAATGCTATTGTGGAATTCGGCAATTTGAGCCGGTCCTGCAAAAGCACCGATGTCGCCGGCATGCGATAGTCCGGCGTCTGTGAGATAAACACCAGCAGGTCGATTTCACTCCTGTCGATATTATTGTCGGCGATAAGTTTTTCCGCAGCGGCAAAACACAGATCGGACGAGCAGGTCTTATCGTCGGCAAAACGACGCTGATAGATACCGATTTTGTCAACAACTTCCTTGACCTGGT
Organism: uncultured Porphyromonadaceae bacterium; assembly: GCA_905193395.1. Taxonomy (GTDB): domain Bacteria; phylum Bacteroidota; class Bacteroidia; order Bacteroidales; family Muribaculaceae; genus CAG-873. The sequence continues at coordinate 8,243 of CAJJOO010000011.1, read as the reverse complement.
CTTCGGGAAAGTATTGGGTGTATTTATAGTTGTCTATGATGGTGTGCGGGACGGCGCCAGCCATCGCTTTAATCCCGACACCGTTGAAATGCATATATGCCATTTTTTTACTGATATTTGCTCACTTGTGGCTTTCGATATAGCCGATGATGTCGGAAATCGTTCGGAGAGTCTTGAATTCAGCGTTTTCAATCTGAATGTCGTACTCTTCGTCGAGGAGCGCGATGACATTCAGGTAGGAGCGAGTCCCACTCGTCGAGACTGCGAAATTCTGTTTCTGCGGTCAGCGCCGAAGCGTCCTCGATTTCGAGGGCTTCAGCAAATTTTTCGATGAATTCGTTGCTGTTCATTTTACAATTAATTAGTTTATATTTCAATTCTTTTAGCAGGATTACCCAAATACAGTGAATTATCCTTTGTGCGTCGTAGCACGATGCTACCGGCACCTATTGTTGTCGATGAACCAATTTTCACTTGTTGCGCCACGAAACTGCGCGCACCGAACAAATTCATGTTTCCGGCGCACACCTCACCCGAAAGCCGTGCTTCGGGCATAAACACATTGTAATCGCCTACATGCACGTCGTGCCCGAAAGAAATGCAACCGTTCAGCACGTTAAAATCGCCCAAGTGCGTATCGCAACTAAGCCTGCAGCCGAATGTTATTATATTTCCACGTCCCATCTCCGTAGAATTCGAGTCAAAAAACAAGACGTTGGGTGCAATGATGTTCGGAAAATCCACATTAGGATTGAGTATTTTTCCGACAAGCGCTTTGAGTGTACGCGGCGTTCCGATTGCAATAACGACCGACAGAGGACAAGGATAGGCGTTGAGGGCATCCATACTCCCAATAACCTTGCCGTACCCATTGTCGAAGCCTATTTCCTTTCCGTCATCGAAAAAGCCGACGAGATTCCAGTGCTCGCTTCCAACAGAGTTGATATGCCGGAGCAGGCAGGCTACTTCCCGGCCAAATCCTCCGGCACCATATATTGCAATATCTTTCATAATTAATTATGGCCGTTGAAAGCCTCCATTGTCGCCGAAGTTTCCGACGAGATATCGGCCCGCTTCAGCACTTTCTTTATTGTGGTTAATACGACCTTGCAATCAGTGATAAACGAGATGTGGTCGACGTACCAGACGTCGAGTTCAAATTTCTTTTGCCACGATATGGCATTGCGGCCATGACACTGCGCCCAGCCTGTAATACCCGGGCGGACCTCATGCCGGCGAGCCTGCTCCTTGGAATAGAGGGGAAGATACTGAACAAGAAGCGGTCGCGGACCTATCAACGACATCTCGCCCTTTAAGACGTTCCATAACTGGGGCAATTCATCAATCGAAGTTGAACGGACAAAACGGCCGACTTTGGTAAGGCGGTCAGCATCAGGTAACAGATTGCCTTCCTTATCGCGCTCGTCGGTCATAGTCTTGAACTTTACGACTTTAAATATTTTGCCGTTTTTACCGGGGCGTTTCTGGAAGAAGAATGCTCCGGCACCTTTGTTGGCAAAATGGAGCCAGACAGTCACCGCAGCCAATGGCACCGCCAGCACCAGCAGCGTACCGCCCGAGGCTACGATGTCAATCGTTCGTTTAAGAAAATCGCGATATGGTTTCATTTTATCTTACAGAATTTAAAGGCATTATCGGAACTGAATTTTTCCGACGCGGTAATCGCATTGCGACGCATGGCCGCATATTTTACCCCGTCGCTTTTAAGGTCCCGGATAAAAGACGCTATCTTTTCCGGGGCATTTTCATGAAAAACAGCGCCACAACGATTTTTATCGACCAGACGTGTAAGTTCAGCCTTTTCCGAGGCGATGCACAATAATGGCGAACCAACGAACATGCAATTATATGTTTTGCTCGGCACGCTCACCGTCGACACCTTTTCGTCCAGAGAGATATAACTGATGCTCGCCGCTGAAAGTGAATGCGAAATGAAATCGACGGGCTGATAGGGCAAAATAAGGACATTGGGCAAATTAAGTTCCTCGACCTTGCTCACAATATTCTGTTTCAACCATCCTTCACCGATAATTACAAACATTATGTCCCGTTCGTCTTTTAAGAGATTCGCAACATCGACCAGCAATTCAACATTATGGGTCTTGCCGATATTGCCTGAATACATCACAATGAATTTATCCTCGAGTTTATGCTCCCGGATAAATAAGTTTTCCTCTTTCGGAATCCTACGCAGGGAAGGATTGTACCAAATTGGGACTACCTCTATCTTGCTTCGGTCTATGTATTTCGACAGTCTATCGGCCATGCCCTCTGTGATTGTGAAAACGCCATCTGCATTTTTGAAAAAACGTCTGTTGTACCTTTGCCATAGCCCGATGAAAAGATTCCGGTCCGAAAGGAATCCGCCGGAAACGAGTCCATCCGGATATATGTCATAAATCAGAGACTTGTATCGATTGCGTGTCAAAGCCATGCAGAAAGCGGCGATAGGCGGATTTGAGACCAGAAAAGCGTCATAATGCCGATATCGGGTCCAAAGTTTCCATTGAATCTGTAAAGAAGCCATGAGCCAGGACCATGTCCTCTTTATGAAAGACGAACGGTTATATGAACATATTTTCTCAATCCGGACATTGGGCAGGTCAATTCTGACATTTCCAGGATTCCCAACCAACAGCGCTACTTCGTCATAGCCGCCATCCGAAAGCATAGCGCCCACAATCCCTTCGGAAAGGTAGTTGCCGACCTGGTTTATATAAACAAGTTTTTTCATTTTCCGGCAATCAAACCTCCAAGTTCCATCGAAGTCATGAATTCTATATCGGGCCAGCGTTTCAGCATGCGAGACAGAAGTTCCGATAGTTTCCGCTGTGATTTCTCGCGATTTTCGAGGTGCAAAAAGCCAATATAGTTTACACGATGAGTGCTGATAGTTGCAGGCTTGTGCCAGCGGAATGCAATCTCGATTTCATGCAGACAGGTATCCACCCAATCGCGTGATGCCGGCTGCTCAAAACTCGATGGCTCGAAGAAGCAGTTGCGAGTCAGGTAAACCTGACCAAATTTGTTCTTTTTACCAAGATAACGGAAATGCTTTTTAGTCACTCCACCGCCCAAAGGCTCATGCTGGACTTTACCGGTGTTTATATATTTCACGCCACAATCGAACAGAACCTTCTCAAGTGAATTGTTGAAGGGTCCATTTGTAGGCACGAAGTATGTGGAATTATAGCCATACAGTTTTTTGAACAGGGCCAGTCCGGTTTCCAGAACATCACGCAGGTACGGGAGGTCGTTGGTGGTGTCAATATTGAACGCAGCCTGAAATTCCGGAATCGGCTCGTCATTGATGCCATTATATATACCTGTTACGCCGTTTTCAAAGCCAAGCAGGGTGGATTTCTGGCCAGCATTCAGCGCCCTAAGCCATCGCTGCACGTTCAGATGTTCACGGCCGTGAAACACAGGAACCATAAGGCGCTGCTCAATGCCCTCGAGCCATAAGGCATAAACCTTGTCATGTGCCGGATAGCGCCGGAGCGTCTCCGTATAAGGTTCGTAGACATATTCACTAAATCTATTTTCTTTGATTTTCTCAAAGACAGGATTTGCGACCACATTCACGCCTGTAAACACGGGATGACGGCCGGTTGAGTCTTTGAACTTGGTCAAAGTCTCAAACATGGCAAGAATATCGTCGTTACTTTCGAGTGAATCGAAAGTGTTATAATGGTTCCTGTCCTCACGCATGCCGCCGGCCAAAAGCCGCCGGAACGCTTCGAGCGAAGACATGCGGATGCTTCCCCAGTCGTCCGACTCGAAAACGACGATATGCCTGCCGGTGCGCCAGCCGGGGATGTTACTGGCGTTGACTGTCAGTTTTGATCGGAATGTGTTGTGGTACATATATCGTTGAATAGATTTACATAATCTCGGAAACGGTCACGGCTGTCAAAATTGCCGACTGCCCTCTCGCGACACTTCTTTGAAATTTCTTCATTTTTGTATCGGCTGCGGATTTCGTTCAGCAATGAAACGATGTCACCTTTATCGACAACCCTTCCGGTCGTGTTGTCAATTGCTTCAGGGGAACCGCCTGTATTATATGTTACGACGGGCGTCCCGCAAGCCAGGGCCTCGATATTCGTTGTAGGGAAATTATCCACATAAGTGGGATTTACGAATACATCGGCCATGGAATAATATTCAGCCAGTTGCGTCGTATTCTCCGTTCGGCTGACGCCAATAACATTTTCAGGCAATGCGGCAAGTTGTTTATTATTGAGGCCAATGAGAACAATACGCTCATCGTCAAAGAGCATATCAGCAAGTTTCTTGAAATCTTCAAGCCCCTTGCGTCTGTCCCAGACACTGGCCACTCCGAGGATTATCTTTTTCCCGTCAAGTCCTTTCTCATGCCTCAGACGTGAAATGTCGCCACTTGCAGCAGGCTTGAAAACGTCCGTATCAACTCCATTGTATATCACTCTTACAGGGGAACTTCCGAGGAAAGACGCCTTCACATTCTCCGCCATCCAATGACAGGGCGTCACTATGGTGAGATTAGGGATAGCGCAGAAAAGCCTACGTTTTTCATTATAATTCTTCTCGGAATTATCTGAAAGAATAGATTCCGGATAGCCATGCTTATTCGGGCAATTCCGGCAGCCGGACTTCCACAAGTCGCAATGAACTGCATCGAAGTATGAGCAGTGACCGGTGAAAGGCCAGCAGTCGTGAAATGTCCATACCACGGGGATGCCTTTTCTTGACAAGTATTTCGCCAACAGTTCCACATTCAGATAATAGCCATGGATATTATGAAGATTCACAATATCCGGGGCGATTTCGTCGAGCCGTTCAAGGAACTTCGCAGTCGCCCTACCGGACCCGAATCCATGCCGGTCAGCCAGACGCGTATATAGCGCATGCAAATAATGGTCTGACTTTGTTCCGATTTTAATTGTATCGAGTTGCGACTTATTATTTACGAAACCGTATCCGGCGGAAACCTGAAAGCCAGCCTTTGAAGCACAACGACCAATTTCTTCCGCAATCCTGCCTGTGGAAGTTGAGTTTATTGAAGTATTTACCAGCAATAATTTCATTTAATCTTGCATTTATTCTGATTAATCGCTTTCGTGATATTTAAACGCGATTTTCTCATTAATGCCAAATAATGTTCAAATACCGTATTTATCCGCTATTGAGGTGAATGAAACACTTTTTATAAAGGGAGAGGCAGGCATCGGTCCACACTCTTTTACTATCCGGGTCATAGCATCTGCAAGATATTCAATGTCGCTATCGGCATGCCGATTAGGAGTGATGATTCCAAAAGGTGTCACATGATTTGATTGAATGTCTGTATATTCATCAGGGCAAGACAATATCTCCCAGACGCCGAAAGAGGAATTAGTTGTCACTACGGGTTTCCCTAATATCTGAGATTCGATAATTACACCCGGCAAACCCTCGCTGTACGAGCAAGACACTAATGCTTTGGAACGAGCCATATATTTATATGGATTCTGTTTAAGCCCAAGGAAATGCACTCTATCCTCTATGTCATGCGTTGTCGCCATATTTTTCAATCTTTGAGTATAGTCAGAATCTGTCCCCCCAATAAAGACCAATTGACAACATGAGGCCAATCCGGACTTAATAAATGCATCCAAAGCACGTTCAGGAGCCTTATTATAATCGAATCTTCCGACATAAAGGATAACATCAGAAGCAAAAATACTCCGTTCAACGTCATTATCCAGCAATTCAGTGCTCCTGTTCAGAATGGTTCTTTCATCGTGTGCATTGTATACTACGGATATTTTATTGGGATTAATTCTTGGAAAAGAATTTTCTATCGAATCTTTAACTTCTCTGCTTACGCAGAACAATCGGTCCAGACGTGGGAATAAACAATTATAGTAGAACAAGGTAAGCGCATAACTGATTCGGCCTTGAGATTTAACTTGCTGATGAGGAGAGTGGAAAATACCCGTTTTTATGTCTTGCCCTCCAGCGAGGACATTGAACGCGGAACAACTGAACAGAGTGCTGATTGTCTGATTCGGCTTAAAAGATCGTTTTTGCTTTCTTACCCAATGGGTCTGTGACGCGAGTTTGAGGAAACGTTTAACGCCATTTTCCTGGCTTCCTTCAATAAATGCATCGCAAGAATCAAAATCGCTTATACCGTCTGCCAGTTTGTACATTAAAATGCACTTAACCTCATAAAGTTCTGTTTGTTGCAGTGCTTTCCATAGATTCAGAGTGCATATTGCAATAGTACCCCTGTTTGACGGACAAATTATTAAAATGCGCTTTTTCATCTGATTTTCACTATCTGTGCGGGAACGCCGGAAACGATGGCGCCGGCCGGTACGTCTTTTATCACCACTGAATTGGGTGCAATCACGGCGTTGTCGCCTACTTTAAGGGTACCGTAGAGTTTAGCGCCCATACAGATTTCCACGTTGTTACCGATTGCAGGTACGTCATGCGCCGAGCGTTTGGTACCAACTATGCAATTGGGACCGATAGCACAATATTCGCCGAGACGAGCGTACTTGACCACTATAACACCCCCCTAATAAATGAGTGATATACAAGCCCTTACCACACGCTCCGGGGTTTATACATATCCCATATTTCCAATTTTGACGGCGCCAGATAAAATAACGGAGGGCGTGCATCACCTTATGATACAAACCGGAATTGTTTGCGTGGTATTCGACCTTTCTCAAATTCCGTAGGTATCTCAGTGTTTTCCATGTCTCGCTATATATGAAACGGTCGAACCAGCGCAGAGTGTAGCGGCTACGGTCGGCTGCGATATATTCCCGGAGGTCAGTCTTTGTCTTTATCATTGCACATTAATTTCCCAAGTTCGTCGGAAGTCATGAACTCCACATCAGGCCAGCGACGAACGATAGTCTGCAAAAGTGTTTTAAACATCGGCAGGTTCCGGGACGTATTCATCGGATCGATGGACCCTATAAAGTTAAGGCGGTGAGCCGATATAGTTGCCGGCTTATGCCAACGGAAAGCAATCTCAATGCGCCTGAGACAATCTCCCACCCAGTCGCGCCCGGGATGTTGCGAAGGTTCGAAATAGGCGTTGCGCATCAGGTAGGTGAGTCCGTTGGGCGAGCGCCGACCGGCAAAATTGCTGTTACGATATTTAAAAGTACGGTCATCGTCAAGGGGAACACATTGACTCACCATGCCTTGGAGATAGCGCACACCGCCTTTACTGAGGAAGGGCTCTATTTCGCAGGGCCATGTATATGTGGTGGCAATGAACGATTGGGAACGGAAACCGAAAATCTGCTCAAACAAATCGAGACCCTCGGCCAAAATCTTACCATAGGAGGAAACGTCTTCCGGCAGTGCAGAATTATATGCGCCCATGTAGTTGGTACGGATACGGGAATCGACATCCGAGGTGAGACCGAAGGTACCAAAATCGAAAGCCCGGCGCGTAATCACATCGTCGCCGTTAAGAGCCTCCATCCATTTCTTCACGTTGAGATGCTCACGTCCGTGGAATTGCGGATGAATCAGACCGCCATCCATACCCTGTCGCCACATTTCCCATGCACCTTCGTGGCGCGCAGATCGTGCAAACGTGTCTGTGACCGGTTCATAATGATATTCAGCGAAGCCGGATTCGCGAATCTTTCCGAAATCCGGATTTGCCACAACGGCATCGGCCGTAATAACGGGATGGCGGCCGTTGCTGCCGCTGACACTTTTCAGCACATCGTACAAGGCTTCAAGGTCGGAAGCGGTCTCCAGACCGTCAAAACGGCAATATGGCTCACGGTGCACGCGGATACCTTCGGCAATCATCCGGTCGTATGTCTCACGCGAAGGCATGCGCAGGGCACCCCAGTCGTCCGACTCTATCACCACAATCCGACGCCTCGTATGCCAGCCCGGAATGTTGACAAAATTGTTGGTAATGGCTTGTCTTAATTTTATGGCCATTGTTTTTCAGATACTTTTGAATTGTTCGATGACCTTGGGCAGTAAAGACTCCTTGGAAAAGTCTTTCAAAGCCTGTCGTGCAATATTTTCCCGATTGTATTTATATTCATCAAATACCGAGAAATCAAATGAGGCCCAGTCATGAAGATACTGCTCCATAATCAATTGCCCGACATTATTCTTCAAAGTATATTCCGAATAGTCACCGACACCTTCCGAAATTATTACCGGCATGTCCGGTCAGCACACGGTCATTGTCGTTAATCTGA
>CAJJOO010000010.1 GCA_905193395.1 uncultured Porphyromonadaceae bacterium | reverse complement strand
CTGGGCGGGATCCTCGCGGGTGGGGAGTTCCGTTGTTTCCTGGGCCATCAGCGGCTGTGCCAGAAAAAGTGCGCAGGCGCTTGCGATGAGAGTAATCTTCTTCATAGGAAATTGAAGTTTGTTTATGATTGAATGAGTTATTTTGTTATGTTTCTCGTTGTTTATTTTTTGTCCATACGGTTTTCGGCCGCTAAGTTACGAACATTTCTTGATATTATAACTAAATATCGTGAAAAAATGTTGAGTTTGCTCTAAAATTTTCTTCTTTTGCGGCTTTTTGACTGTATGAGGCGGTCAACACTGACATTTCCGGGCGGTGTCTATCGCAGCCATCACGTGTTCAAGGACATTTTCGGGCGTGAAACCGAATTTCTCGTCCAGAACGGCGTAGGGCGCCGATGCACCGAAGCGGCTCAGCCCGTAGACATGGCCGTTGAAACCGCGGATGCCGCGGATTGTCGACGGCAGACCGGCCGTCAGTCCGAAATGGGGCACGTCGGCCGGGAGCACCTCGGCACGGTAGGTGTCGCTCTGGCTGTTGAACAGTCCTATCGACGGCACCGACACCACACGCGAGCCTACGCCACGCGAGACCAGCATCTCCGATACGCGGCACAGCAGCGCCACTTCCGAGCCGTTGCCCACCAGCACCACAGCCGGACGGGGCGAGTCGACCACGATATATCCGCCGCGGCGTGCGCCGGCGGCGGCCGCGGCGCGGTCGCCGTTCGGGGCGGGCAAATCGGGCACATCCTGGCGTGTCAGTATCAGGGCGGTGGGGGTGGCGTCGTTGCGCATGGCCATATCCCAGCACACAACGGTCTCGGCGGCATCGGCCGGTCGCAGGGCCAGCAGCGAGGGGCGCCCCTCGAAGTTGCGCACCTCTTCCAGCAGGCGTATCTGAGCCTCCTGTTCCACGGGTTCGTGGGTGGGGCCGTCCTCGCCCACGCGGAACGAGTCGTGCGTCCAGACGTATTTCACGGGCAGTTCCATCAGCGCGGCCATGCGCACCGCGGGCTTCATATAGTCCGAGAACACGAAGAACGTGCCGCAGGCCGCATGCATGCCGCCGTGCAGGACGATGCCGTTCATTATGGCGGCCATGGTCAGTTCGCTGACGCCGGCGTGCAGGAAGGCTCCGGTGAAATCGCCGGGCCTCAGTGCCGTGGTCTGTTTCAGGAAGCCGTCGGTCTTGTCGCTGTTGGCCAGGTCGGCCGAAGCGACAATCATATTGCCGACGTGTCGGGCCAGATAACCCAGCACGTTGGACGAGGCCGTGCGTGTTGCCACGCCGGGCTTGTTCACCACCTCGCTGAAATCCAGTTCGGGCAGGCGGCCGCTTAGGTATTCATTGAGGCGTGCGGCGGCCTCGGGGTTGGCCTCCTCCCAGGCGCGGTGGGCGGCGCGGCGCCTGGCCACGATTTCGCGCAACTGACGGTCGCGCTCGGCATAGAGGTCGCGTGCCTCGTCGAATATCTTCCAGGGGTCGTCGGGGTCGCCGCCCAGGTTGGCCACGGTCGAGGCATAGTCGGCGCCGCTTTTGCTCAGGGGCTGTCCATGGGTCGAGCAGCGGCCTTCGAACTCGTCGCCCTCCTTGGTGACGCAGCCCTTGCCCATCACGGTGCGGCCCAGGATGAGGGTCGGCCGTTTCTGTTCCTTGTGCGCGGCGTCAAGGGCCTTGTCGAGGGCCTCCGCATCGTTGCCGTCCACCTCGATGACGTTCCAGCCCCAGGCGCGGTACTTGGCAGCATAGTCTTCTTCGTCGACGGCGTTGACGTCGGTCGACAACTGGACACCGTTGCAGTCGTAGAACATAATCAGGTTGTGCAGGCCAAGGTAGCCGGCGATGCGGCCCGCGCCCTGCGAGATTTCTTCCTGAATACCTCCGTCCGAGATATAGGCGTAGGTCTTGTGTGCCACCGTTTCGCCGAAGCGCGCGGCCAGGAAGCGCTCGGCTATCGCGCAGCCCACGGCCATGGTGTGGCCCTGGCCCAGCGGGCCCGAGGTATTCTCGATGCCGCGGCGGGGGTCGACCTCCGGGTGTCCGGGCGTCGGGCTGCCCCACTGGCGGAACTGGCGCAGTTCGTCGACGGTGAATTTGCCCGTCAGCGCCAGCACGGCATATAGCATCGGCGACATGTGACCAGGGTCCAGGAAAAAGCGGTCCCTGAACGGCCACATGGGGTCGTCGGGGTCTGTCACCAGATGACGCGAATATAGCACGTTGACGAAGTCGGCACCGCCCATGGCGCCGCCCGGGTGGCCGGAGCGGGCCTTTTCCACCATGGTGGCGGCAAGGATGCGGATGTTGTCGGCCGCACGTTTCATTACTGCTGTGTCCATTGTGTGTTTTACGTTTATCAATCTTCAAAGGTGAGCGCCGCGCGTACCGGCGGCGTTCACCTTTGATATAATGCTTTTCGGGATATTAAAGTTCAGCGACGTTGCCGTCTTCTTCCAGCACTTCCTTCTCGCCTTTCTTGTTAGGACGCGACAGGACAAGGGCATAGAGGAGCAGGTAGACGGTCAGGGCGACGGTGAGCCAGAATCCGGTCAGAACCGAATCCCCGGCAACCACGCCCTGGATGGCGGGCAAGATGCCGCCGCCGCAGACCATCATCATGAACAGTCCGGATGCCAGGGCGGTGTATTTGCCCAGGCCTTCGACAGCCAGGTTGAAGATTGCGCCCCACATCACCGAGGTGCAGAGGCCGACGCATACCAGAAGTACGGCATTCAGCGGAATCTGAACGGCGCTGAATGTCATGTGGGCCGAGTCGAAGCCTACGAACGGAACCATCGAGCCACCCGTGCAGATGGCCGCGGCGATGAGGATGGCCGCGACGAGCGAGGTGATTGTCAGCATGGCGCGAGACGAGATTTTACCGCCCACGATGCCGCCGGCCAGACGGCCGATGAGCATGAACAGCCAGTACATGGCCACCACGGTGCCGGCGATGGCCGCTGCCTCGAATTCGGGATTGCCCGTGGCAACCTCTTCGCTGACGGTCAGATACTGGAAGGTCCAGTTGGCTACGCCCACCTCAATGCCCACATAGCAGAAGATGGCCAGCATACCCCAGCGGAAGTTGCTGAACGACAGGGCGCCGGATATTTTCAGTTTTTCCTTCTTGCTCTGTTCGGTGCCGAAGCCCTCGGCCTCGGGCAGATTGCTCACATACAGAACCACGAAAGCAACTGCGAAGATGGCCATGGCCATGTAGAATACGGGGTTGGCCGAGGCGATGCTCGAAGCAGTGCCGCCGATCAGGCCGCCCACGATGACGGGGGCCAGCGTCGCGCCCAGCGAGTTGCATGCGCCGCCGAACTGCACCAACTGGTTGCCCTGCTTCTGGTCCTTGCCCAGCGAGTTCAGCATCGGGTTGACGACGGTGTTCAGCATACACATCGAGAAACCGGCCACGAAGGCGCCGACCAGGTAAATGATTACCGCCGTAGTGCTGTCGGCGATGAATCCGCTCAGATAGGTTATCAGCACGCCGGCGAAGCCCACGGTCACGGCCCAGAGTGCCGTAACGCGGTAACCCTGCTTCTCAAGCAGTTTTCCGGCAGGATAGCCCATGAAAGCGTATGCGATGAAGTTGGCCAGCGTACCCAGTTGCGACAGAATCACATTGCCGCCGGTCATTTTCTTGATTACCTCGCCCAGAGGATTCTGATAGCCAGTCACAAAGGCTATCATGAAGAACAGCGCGAACATTATCGCGATCGGAAGCGCGTAACTGCGGTGTTCGCCCTTAGAATTCGTTGACATTGGATTAAATAGGTTATGATTTAGTTAATGATTGGGTTAATATCAAGGGCAAAGATAAACATTTTTTTCGGTTCGGCGGCACTATCACCGCCGAAATCTCACATTTTTAGATAAAAACGCCTCAACATGCGTCAGGACCGTTCAGCGCTCGCCGAAAATCGCCGTCCCCACCCTCACCAGGGTGGCTCCGTGCTTGATTGCCAGGGGATAATCGCCGCTCATGCCCATCGACAGTGTGTCGAAGCCCCGCAGGTCGGGGTTGGCCTCGCGAATGCGGCGCGCCAGATCGGCCACGCGCGCGAAATCCGCTTCCACACGCGCCGTGTCGTCGGTATTTGTGGCCATCGCCATCAGTCCGCACAGATGTGTGGCGCGCAGCCCGTGCCAGGCGCCCGCGGCGAACCATGCTTCCAGTTCATCGGGGGCGAAGCCGGTTTTAGTCTCCTCGGCGGCCACATGCACCTGCAGCAGCACGCGGGTAACCACGCCGGCACGCTCGCTCTCGCTGTCGATCAGGTCCAGCAGGCGCGTGCTGTCGACGCTCTCAATCAGCGACGTGCGGCCTATCAGGCGCCGTACCTTGTTGGTCTGCAGATGGCCGATGAAGTGCCAGGATATGTCCCGGGGCAGCGCGTCCTGCTTTTCCAGCAGTTCGGCCACGCGGCTTTCGCCGAACACGCGCTGGCCGCCGGCATAGGCGGCCGCGACGGCGTCGGCCGGATGGAATTTCGACACGGCCACCAGCGTCACGCCCTCGGGCAGCAAAGCCCTGAGCGCCGCCGCTTTCTCGCCCGGTCCTTCCATCAGTCCTTCACTTTCATGCGGTAGACGTCCATCAGCGGCGTCTCGGCGATTGACACAATCTCATAATCGGCAGCCGAGGTCTTCATGTATTCCAGCAGGCCGTCGAAGGCGCCCTTGAAATCGGAGGCCTGCACCAGCATCTGTGTCACCGAGCGCTTCTCGACGCCGCTTTTCTCGTCGACGGTGATAAAGGCCACCTTGGCCAGATACCAGCGGTCGCCGCCGTCGTTGAAGGCTATCTCGGCTATACGCGAGCGTTTCACGGCCGCAACGTCAAATTCTCCGGAGATGAAGGGGCGCTGCTCCTCGGTGATGCGCGCCTCGGCCTCGGTGAAGGTCAGCGCGTCCACCAGGTAGGGTTCCGTCACTTTCTTGGCCGCTCCGTTTTCCTGGAGTTTGTCATATCTCACTTTACATTCAAACCAGTTTGCCATTTTTCTTAATCTTATATATAATATGTGTACGTATTCCGGTGGCCCGCATCCATGCCGGTCACCGCGACTGCAAAGTTAGTAAAAAATTTCACGCGCCGGGCAAAATTTCCGCCGCCGTCCTTCTCCCCGGCGCAAAGGTGCCGAGGGCCACGGAATATGCCGCAGAGCATTGTTTTACAAAATAAAACCGACAGCCCCACAATCTGCTGTCCCATTGCATTTTACTCCGGCAGCCGCCTACAATTTTGAATTAAAAACGTTAATTTTGTGACGTTATAAATGTTAAAATCGAAAATTTTCTTCCGATTTTTGATTAATATTATTGAAAATTACATATCTTTGCAAAAATTATCCCTCCATGTATGGTCGGATTGCTTCAAAAACCGAGAATATTATTTCATTTCATTTATGTCTAACTAATTTTTGTATGAAAAAGCTGTTTCTTTTACTCGTGGCAGTACTTTCTATCGGTCTATGTGCGTCGGCCCAGACGCGCACCGTCAAAGGTACCGTCGTCGATGCCGTCAACGGAGACCCTCTGATCAGCGCTTCCGTAAAAGCAGCCGGCAGCGCCACCGGCGTCGCTACTGACGTGGACGGCGACTTTTCCATCGTCGTGCCCGCTTCAACACGGCAACTGGTTGTCACCTATATTGGCTACCAGACCCAGAATGTTGACATCACAGACGGCAAACTCATGATTCGCCTGGTTCCGCAGAGCACTGTTCTCGACGACGTCATCGCCGTTGCCTACGGTACAGCCAAGAGATCCGAATACACCGGTTCCGCTTCCGTGGTGAAGGCCGACCAACTTGAGGATGCTCTCGTCACCACCGCCACCAGCGCCCTCACCGGTCGCGTGGCAGGTGTGCAGACCCTCAGCAGCAACGGCCAGCCCGGCGAGCAGCCCTCGGTGATGATCCGTGGTGTCGGCTCCATCAACGCCAGCACAGAGCCCCTCTACGTTGTGGACGGTGTGCCCTACAACGGCGACCTCGCCACTATTCCTACCACTGACATCGAAGCCATGACTGTCCTCAAGGACGCCGCCTCCACCGCCCTCTACGGCGCCCGCGGTGCCAACGGTGTGATCCTCATCACCACCAAACGCGGCAGCGAAGGCGAAGCACGCGTCACCCTCGACGCACGCTGGGGCCACAACAGCCGCGCTCTCGGCAACTACGATGTAATCACCGACCCCCGCCAGTATCTCGAACAGATATACGCTGCCCACTATATGACCAACGTAGCCAACTACGGTACTACAAAGGACGAAAACGGCATCAACCACATCGTAATGTCTCCCGAACTCGCCGCTTCCTCGCACCAGTACGCCCTCGGCCAACTCTGGCCCTCACTCGGCTACCAGACCTGGACCGCTCCCGCCGGACAGAGCATCATCGGCACCGACGGCAAGTTCAACCCCAATGCTACTCCCGGATACGTAAATAATCTCGGTTACTACCTCGTCGGCGACGACTGGAGCGACATCATCGGCCACGGTCTCCGTCAGGAATATAACCTCAGCGTTTCCGGCGGCAACGACCGTCTGACGTACTACTTCACCGGTTCTTACCTCAGCGACGAAGGTCTTATCGAGGGTTCGCACTATCAGCGCCTCAACACCCGTATCGCCGTCGACTATCAGGTTAAGAAATGGCTGAAACTCGGCGCCAATGTCGCTTACACATATGTGAACAGCGGCTATCCCGGCGGCCAGACCGACTCCGGCAACACCACCAACGCCTTCTACATGGCCAACTTCCTTGCCCCCGTCTATCCCATCTACCAGCGCGACAGCCAGGGCAACATCATGTACAACGCCTCCTATGGCAAGCCCATCTACGACTATGGCGACAACCAGGTTGGCAACGCACGTAACGTGATGTCCATGTCGAACCCCATCGGCGACCTCGCCTACAACCTCGATGAATCCCTCATGGATATCCTCGACTCCAAATGGTATGCGCTTCTGACTCCCGTGAAGGGCCTCACCGTCAACGCAAGCCTCGGTTACTTCGTTGACAACACCCGCAACCACGTCATCTCCAACGGTCTCTACGGTCAGATGGCCGACATGGGCGGTCAGGCTGTCCAGGTAGCAAGCCGCCTCCGCAGCATCAACGCACAGTTCCTCGCCGAATATCAGCGCACCTTCAACGACGTGCACAACGCCGCCCTGATGCTCGGTTACGAAAGTTACTCGCTCAACAGCGAAAACGTTCAGGCCGTCGGCAACAACCTCTACAACCCCGGCCAGTGGGCTGTCAGCAACACCATCGACCAGCGCGCAGGCTACGGCTCATCCACTTCCTACGCCACACGCGGTCTCTTCATGCGTGCCAAATACAACTACGCCGAACGCTACTTCCTGATGGGTTCGTTCCGTCGCGACGCCTCCTCGCGCTTCCACCCCGACCACCGCTGGGGTAACTTCTGGTCCGCTTCCGTAGCCTGGGAAATCGCCAAGGAAAGTTTCATGCAGGATTTCGACAACGTCGACATGCTCAAGTTCAAGTTCTCCTACGGACAGAACGGTAACGATAACCTCAAGAACTACTATCCCTACCTCGACCAGTACCGTCTGACAGGTGCCGACGGCGTGTTCAACGACGCCCAGCTCACCTACAAGGGTAACCCCGACATCACCTGGGAAACATCGAACAACATCAACGTCGGTTTCGACTTCTCGTTCTTCAAAGGCATGCTCTCCGGTACCGCCGAATACTACCAGCGCAAGGTGACCGACATGCTCTTCAACATCCCCGTCGCTCCCTCGCTCGGCTACAGCACAATGCCCATGAACGTCGGCGCGATGCGCAACAACGGTTTTGAAATCGAACTCAACTACCGTCCCGTCAACACCAAGGACGTCACCGTCGACATCTTCGCCAACCTCACCCTTCCCCAGAACAAGGTTCTCGAACTCTCACCCGACATCCTCAACGCCCAGGGCGACTGGATTAACGGCAACCGCATCTTCCACGAAGGTGAAGGGGAGCGAAGCGGCGCCCGAGGCTGAGGTACCAGTTCTACATCACCAAATATGCCGGTGTAGATCCCGAAACCGGTATGGCTCTCTACTGGGCCCGCAAACCCATCAAAGACGAAAACGGCCAGCAGGTATCCGTCGACGGCATCCTCCAGTGGGGTGAAGAATACACCACCACCAACGCCACCGACGCACGTACCAGCAACCGCGTCAAGACCGGCAACCTCATGCCCAAGGGCTACGGCGGTTTCGGCGCAAGCGTCAAGGCCTACGGCTTCGACTTCGCCATCAACTTCTCCTACCAGTTCGGCGGCAAGGTTTACGACAACACCTACGTAATGACGATGGGTACCGGTGTCGGCGACCTCGGTCTGAACTTCCACAAGGACCTCCTCAATGCGTGGACTCCCGAAAACCGCTACACCGACGTGCCCCGTCTCTCCACCTCCGACCAGTATACCACATACTTCTGCGACCGCTTCCTCAAATCGAGCGACTACCTGGCCCTCAACAACATCACCGTCGGATACACCATCCCGGAGAACATCACCAAGAAGGCCTTCCTGCACAATGTACGCGTATACTTCTCGGCCGAGAACGTTGCCCTCTGGAGCAAGCGCAAGGGTCTTGACCCCCGTCAGTCCTTCACCGCTACCGGCAACTACGTTTACTCTCCCATCCGCTGCTTCTCGGGCGGCATCCGTCTGTCTTTCTAACAGCCTGATTCTATAGGATTAACGAAAAACAACATCAAAGACAATGAAAAATTACAATATAATCTTAGCCGCCCTGCTCGCCGGAGCCCTCACAACGGCCTGCAACGACCTTGACACGCAGCCTACCGGCAACACGGTCACTTCCGACCAGAAACAGGAGGTCGCCGCTGTCGACCCCACAAAGGCTCAGGCAGCCGTAACCGGTATCGCCGGTATGCTTGACGCCGCCGGCTCTATCGTCGGCGAATCCGGCCTGCAAAACGAACAGTGGGACTTCGGTCACCCCTCGCTCTTCCTGCAGATGGATATGCGCGGCATCGACATGTATTCAATCCTCACCGGCTACAACTGGTATCTCTCCTCCGAGGAAATGAGCGATTGCCTCGTCACCTCCGATAACCCCAATATCGCCTGGCAGTATAACTACAAGGTAATCCGCGCCTGCAACTCGCTGCTCGCAACCGTCCTCCCCGGCATCGACCCCGAAGCCAGCGACGATGCCACCAACCAGAACAAGTTCTATGCAGCCCAGGGCCTGGCCTTCCGCGCCTACAGTTACCTGTGGCTGGCCCAGACTTTCCAGTTCACCTACGACGGCAACCAGACCGCCCTCTGTGTTCCCATCCTCACCGACGAGAACGAACAGGAAGTCGCCACCAACGGCTGCGCACGCAATACCGTCCAGGAGGTTTACGACCAGATTCTGGCCGACCTCACAAAGGCAATCTCCTTCCTGCAGGGTAACCCCGTCACTCCCTCGACAATTGTCAGCAACAAAGCCAACCGCTTCGCCTCGCTCGCCGTATGCTACGGTCTCCGCGCCCGCGCAAACCTGCTGATGACCAAGTGGGCCGACGCTGCCGCCGACGCACAGTCTGCCATCAACTTCTTCGGCCAGGCTCCCCTCTCGCTCGCCGAGGCTTCCGAACCCGGCTTCCAGACCGCCGACGACCACAACTGGATGTGGGGTATCATCGTCGCCGAAACAGACCGTTGTGTCACCACCGGTATCATCAACTTCCCCTCGCACATGGGTTCCTTCTGCTACGGATATGCAGCCGCAGTCGGTGCATGGAGATGGGTCAGCACCTCGCTGTTCAGATCCATTCCCCGCAGCGACGTGCGCCGCGGCTGGTTCCTCGACGAGAGCGGCATGTCGGCCAATCTCACCGCCGACCAGCAGGCTTTCGTAACCTCGGCCGGCGCAGGCCCCCTGGTACAGGTTAAGTTCGCCCCCTACAATGACGTCGTTAACCAGCAGACCAATGCCTCCGATATTCCCCTGATGCGCGTCGAGGAAATGTACTATATTCTCGCCGAGGCCCAGGCAATGACCTCGCCCGAAACCGGCAAGACTACCCTCGTGAACTTCGTCACCACATACCGCAACCCCTCCTACATCTGCAACGCCACCACTTCCGCCGAACTCCGCGACGAAATCTGGAACCAGCGCCGCCTGGAATTCTGGGGTGAAGGTCTCAGCTACTTCGACCTGATGCGCCTCAAGAAGGGCGTCGACCGTCGCGGTGCAGGCTTCCCCGCCCAGGTTACATACAATGTGGCTCCCGACGATCCCGTACTCGTTTATCCTATCCCCAACAGCGAAGTTACAGCCAACAAACTCCTCACCGAGGCTACCAACAACCCCGGCGGAGCAATGCCTACCCCCGTGCAGTAACCAGCACCTGATTTCAGCAATCTTACTGTAAAATCATCAAAATTTAAAACAATGAAATTCGTTAAATATGCACTGCTCCCGGCCGTCACTGCCATGACTCTGGCTCTCGGCGCCTGCAACGCCACCGACGACTACGGCGAATACGCTCCCGGTACCCCCGGCGTGGGTGTCTACTTCCACGAACTGGGCAACAACGTCCAGGTGCTCCCTGCCGACAAATCCTTCACCGTCAAGGTCGGCCGCGAAGGTCTCACCGAAGCAGTTTCCTACGAAGTTGTCTTCAGTACCGACTGCGAAGGCATCACCGCCCCCGCCGCCGTTACCTTCGCCGAGAACGCTTCCGAGGCCGAAATCGTCCTCGCTCTCGACGGCGACAAGATGGATTCGAACGTCCCCTACACCGTGTCTCTGGCTCTGAAGGACGCTCCCGCCGACAAATTCGGCTCCACCTCCATCGAGTTCACCATCACCCGCGCCTACAACTGGGGCGAAGAAAAGGAATTCGGTCCCAACGGTCTCTGCACATGGGCCTACGACCTCGCCTTCGTTTTCGACGGTCTTGACCCTGACCTGCCCATCCTGCAGGCCACCGACCAGGACAACGAAAACCACAAGTTGTTCCACATCCAGCACTGGGGACGTAACGTAGACCTCTATATCGACTACGACGCTACCACCAACAAGTGCCATATCGAACCCCAGCTGACCGGCGAACAGATCAATGTCAGCGGCATCGGCCTCCTCGATGTCTACATCCAGGATATGTACACCTGGACCGGCGATCCCGAGAACGATATCTCCACTTTCGACCCTGAAACCAACCTCTTTGAACTTGCCGTGGTTTACTGCGTCATCAACCCCGCAAATGGCAAATTCGCCTACTTCGACGGCTCCTACGGCATCGAAACATGCCAGGTAGGTGAATTCAAGGACTACAGCGTAAGCATCAAATACAACGGCGTCCTCTTCAAACCGGACGACAGCGTCGTTGCAACCTTCAACACCACCATCGGCGAAAGCGCAACAGAAGCAATCTATGCCATCGGCAAGGACATGAATCCCCAGGCCCTGCTCCAGGCTATGCTCACCGGCGCTGTTCCCACCGTTTCCGCAGAACCCGGCAAGAACCTCACCGTTGAGGTGCCCATCGCCGAAAGCGGCGACTATGTAGCCGTGGCCATCACCCTCGACGGTGACGAAGCCATGAATGCTGCCGCAACTTCCTTCACTGCCAACTTCGGTTCCGGCGGTAATGCCGACGACGGCAACTGGGAAAACTGCGCAGTGGTTGAAATCACCGATGCCTGGATTACAGCCGGCTGGTCGTTCACCAACCGCGAGACCGGCGAACAGGTTACCTACGACAACCCCGACCTGATGTGGCTCGCACAGGCCCAGAAAGACCTTGACCATCCCGGCGTTTACCGCCTCGTCAGCCCCTGGACCGCCGCCAACTGCCCTGTCAGCGCAATCATCGGCAACCTGAACACCAAGAAGGCCAACATCGTCATCGACGCCTCCAACGAGCAACTCGTGAAGATCGTTCCCCAGTACAGCGGCTTCACCTGGAACAACAAGGGCACCGAAGAAAGCATCTACATCGGTAACCGCGTAGGTACTTTCGCCAGCCTCGAAATTCCCGACGAAGTGCTCCTGGCCAACGGCATCACCCAGCCCTGGAACGACGGTGACCTCAGCATCAATCCCGCTGTCTTCGGTTACAGCCTCGAAATCGGCGACGACGGCGACTATTCAGATTTCGGCTACACCTGGAACAGCAAGCCCACCGCGGTTATCTTCTTCGACTTCGCTCAGAAAGACCTGCAGTCGTCTCCCGCCAAGGTTCGCGCTGCTCTCCGCGGCAAACTCAATCTGAACCGCATCAACAACGCAGTGAAGAGCAAGTTTGCGCTGCCCGCACAGGCTTCGTTCCCCCTGTCGACCGCACCCATGGACGCAACCCGCTTCGTTCACGTACGCTAAACCCAGCCGATGGTCAGCGCGGCACACTCCCCGCGCCGACCGTCGCCCCCGATACCAAAACAACCGCGCCCCGCGCGGTTGTTTTTTTATGCCCCCCGCCGCCGAGTAATAGCCGCAGCGCAAGGACAGCGGGCGGTCCCCGCCCGCGGGATAAC
>CAJJOO010000009.1 GCA_905193395.1 uncultured Porphyromonadaceae bacterium | reverse complement strand
CGATATCCTTGACGAAGAGTTCGTTGGCGCCGAGGCTAATGAAAATGAAATCGGGTTTCAGACGGTTTATGTAGGCTTTCAGTTTGCCCGAACGCCCCCATACCTCGGTTGTGGAACTGTACCACATCACCGAGTAGAGCGTATGGCCGTTTTCGGCGGCATATGCGGCCATTCGCGGCGACAGGCCTTCGAGCATCGAATCGCCGATGAACAGCAATACCTTGGACGTAGTGTCTACCGGAGCGGGCTGTTGAGCCAAGGCGGTGTCGAATACGCTGTCGGCGCCGGTCCGCTGCACTTCGACAGCCTGAAAACCGCCGTCGATGCCGGTGGTATCGGGCGGCGACGTCAGGGCGCCGTACAGGCCCGAGTCGCGCAGTTCATATCCCGCGATATTTACCGGACTGAACGCCGACAGCAGCATCGTGGCCACGAAGGCTGTGGCGAGCAATGCCCATATTCCCAGGTAATTGCGTTTCATGGTGTGGTTTTAAGGTCTTTACTCGTTATGCTTGCGGATTTGTCATCCGTCAAAGCCGGCCGGTGGCGTCAGTACACCACCATATATTCGCCGTTGCGGCCGTGGGAGGCGTGGTACACCTGCAGTCCGTAGCCTTCCTGGGCCGCTTTGCCCGAAACGGGACCGCCCATCAGCGAGAATACGTCGTAGCAACTGTGGCACACAGGACATTCGGCGTTCATGTCCTCGTTGATAAACACGGTGACGTCCGGATTGCACTCAACGGGGCAGGCCAGGTCAAAGGCCTGGACTTCGCCCAGATATGTTGTGCAGAGCAGGATGCCGCCGAACCCCGTGCTTTCCGAGTCTTTGTAGGGATAGTCGGCCGGAATCCGTTTGGCGCGGATGAAGCGCTCGTAGCCGCCGGCGCCATGGACGCCGTGCGTAATCCAGTCGGCCTCGGTCCAGAATATCAGATTCACCGGTACCCGCGGCAGGCGCGTGTTGTCGACCTTGTCGCAGCCCGTTATCAGCAGAGCCGCGGCACCGAGCGCCAGATATTTCAGCCACCTGCCCATTGCGGTCGGCTCAGGCCAGTTGCTGCATCAGTTTGCCGAACTGGTCTACGGCTTTCTGCATCGTTCCGCCAATCATGGGCTTGAGGAATGCGGGAATCTCCACGTCCATGTCGGTGGCCAGTTCAGTTGTGCTCGGGGTCATCTCGCGCAGGCGCACAATCAGCGACAGGGGTACGGGAGCGCCCTGGGCCTGGAACACGATGCGCTGGGGCGTGCGTTCGGTGATTACGAATTTGATTTCGCCCACCTGCGGGGTGCGTATCACGATTGAATCGGCCGTGAGGTCGATGTCGCCGATTTTGTCTTTCTGGTCCTGGGGCAGGTTTTCAAACACCTGCTGCAGCGACGAGAGGTCGCTGAATTTTTCGGCGACGGCTACCGCCGGGCGGTCAATTACGACCGGCTTTCCTGAGAATACTGCCATAATATGGTCGGGGTGTGTTTGTCAGTCGTTTATTTTACGTGTGGAGGGCGCCCAGTTGGCGGGGTCCTTGCGCCATTCGGTCAGCGAGTTGACGTCGCTTTCCAGAATGTAGCCGGTTGCCAGCGCAGCCTCGATCAGGGCATTGTAGTTGCTCAGTGTATGCAGTTTCACGCCGGCCTTGCGGAAATTCTCCTCGGCCAGGGGGAAATTGTAGGTGAACAGGGCCACCATGCCCACCACCTCGCCTCCGGCCTGGCGGATTGCTTCCACAGCCTTGAGCGACGATTTGCCTGTCGAGATAAGGTCTTCAATCACCACAACCTTCTGACCGGGGCGCAGATTGCCTTCGATAAGGTTTTCCAGACCGTGGTCCTTCGGGGTGGAGCGGACGTAGATATAGGGCAGCCCCAGCGTGTCGGCCACAAGCGCTCCCTGGGCAATCGCTCCGGTGGCAACGCCGGCGATGACATCCACATCCTTGAACTGTTCGAGTATCACGCGGGTCAGTTCGACCTTGATGAACGAACGTATTTCCGGATATGACAGGGTTTTGCGGTTGTCGGTGTAAATCGGTGAGTTCCATCCCGATGCCCATGTGAAGGGGCTTTCAAGTTGAAGGATGATGGCGCTGATTTTTAATAACTTTTCAGCAAGAAGACGTTCTACCTTTTTCATTACAGGCTATTAGATTATAATTTGTGCAAAGTTAGCGTTTTATGTCGGTCCGTCAAAAAAAAAAAATGCTAAAAGGGCAACGGCGGATACCCGACCGGGTGTCCGCCGCGGGAAGGATGTATGAAATAGTTCAGTTTTTGAGCAGTTTGCGCACGCGGGTATATTCCACCACGGTGTTTATCGCGTAAAGGACCATCACGATTCCGGTGACAAGCACGATGGCCGACGAGTCCTTGTCGCTGCCGGCGAAAATCATCACCACGCCGGTAACGGCCACCAGCACGGGGACCACGTAGAAGCCCCAGGGCAACTGCAACCGACTCAGAGTGATAATCTGCGAAATGCCGCCGAGCAAAAGCACGAAGGCCAGCAGATAGATCATCACGCTCACGAACACGCCTGGAATCAGACACAGCACCACGCCAAGCACCATGCTTCCGACGCCGGTGGCTATCGCCGTGTTGTCGCGTGCCGGTTTCGGCGCGGCCAGTTGCGTTATGAGTCCGTAGGCTCCGGGGATGATAAACATGATTCCCAGGGCAACGACTATCCAGTTGAGAACATCGCCGCGGTTTTCAAAGATGATGAGCAGCAGCCCCACGATTCCGACTATCGTTGCCGTCACTAAGGCGTTTTTTGAGTTGAACATGTCCTTATGTGTTTTATTTGTTGTTGTATGATTTTCATTTTACAACAAAGATGCGCGGCCATTTGTTTGGCCTCGTCAGAACAGTGCCGAAACCTCTTTGAAGGCGTATGTCCGCGGGGGTACGGTGGCCAGGGTGAGCATGCCGTCTGGGGCTATGCCGGCGATTTCGGCCTCGATGGTCTCGCCGGTCAGGTTGTCGTGCCAGCGGTGTATTCCGCTGCCGTGCCACTGGCGTGCGCGGTAGCGTGCGGTCAGCGCCTCGATGTCCGGGGCGGCGGTATAGGCGTCGAGGTCGTCAAGAATACGGTCTGTTACCGATTCGAGCACGGCGTCGAGGTCGAAATCGTGCCCGGAAAGCGAGGCCATTGAAACGGGATTGGGCGCGTCGGAGAGGAATTGACGCTGGTTGACGTTGATGCCTATGCCCACAATCGAGCGCTCCACGGCCGAACTGCCTGAAAATGAGTTTTCGATGAGTATGCCGCACAGTTTGAAGTCGCCGACATAGATATCGTTGGGCCATTTGACGGAAACCTGCCGGCCGGGGAGCATGGCTTCCAGGGCGTCGGCGATGGAAAGGGCCGTGAGCATAGAAATCGAGAAGGCCTCGCGCGGCTGTATGGCCACGGGCCGCAGCAGCATCGAGAAGGTGAGGTTCTGCCCCGGCGCCGCCTCCCACGAGTTTCCGCGCTGTCCGCGGCCTGCAGTCTGGTTGTGTACCGTGTACACCGCCCCGTGGGGCAGCGTCGCGGCGTCGGCGGCCATTGCCGTCGATGTCGATGCCAGGGCCTTGAAGCGCCTGATTATTCCCCGCATTGCGTCACGGTGATGTCGCGCGAGCCGTCGTTGTTGGCCTTGATGTCGACGTAGACCGTGTCGTCCGGCAGCACGTCGGCCACGATTTCGGGCCATTCAATCAGGCACAGGGCGCCGGAATCCAGATAGTCCTCGAAACCGATGTCCATCACCTCGGCCAGGCTGTTCAGGCGGTACAGGTCGAAATGGTATATGAGTTCGGCCGTTGTTTCCGAGCGGTATTCGTTGGCAATGGCGAACGAGGGCGAGTTCGCTTCCTCGGGGTCTACGCCCAGTGCGGTGCAGAGCGCGGCTATGAAGGTGGTTTTTCCGGCGCCCATTTCGCCCCGGAAGGCATATACGGTCTCGTCGCCCATCAGTGACATGAATTCACGGGCAGCGGCGGGCAGGGCGGCGGCATCGGCTACGTGGATGGTTGTGGTTTTTGACATTGCGGTCTGTGTTTTATTTTGCGGTCATTGTGATCAGCGGCACCAGCATTTCCTCCATTGAAATGCCTCCGTGTTGGAACGTGCCGGTGTAATATTGTACGTAGTAGTTGTAATTGTTGGGGTAGGCGAAGAAATCGTGGCCCGAGGCGAAAATATATGTGGTGGAGATGTTGGGCGACGGCAGGCCGCACTGGGTGGGCCGTTTGATTTCAAACACCTGCCGCTGGTTGTAACCCAGGTTCTTGCCCAGTTTGTAGCGCAGGTTGGTGTTGGTGTTCTTGTCGCCCGCCACCTTTATGGGATTGTCCACGCGGATGGTACCGTGGTCGGTGGTGAGGATTATCTTTGCCCCGGTGGTGGCGATTTTGCGGAACAGGTCTATGGTGGCCGAGTGGCGGAACCACGATTCGGTGAGCGAGCGGTAGGCGGCGTTGGTCGACGCCAGTTCGCGTATCATCTTCGATTCGGTGCGGGCATGCGACAGCATGTCGATGAAGTTTATTACAATCACGTTCAGGTCGTTGTGTTGCAGCGAGGCAAAGTCACGCAGCAGCCTTTCGCACGACAGCGAATCATTCAGTTTGTTGTATGAGAAGCGGTATTTGCGTCGGTAACGCTCGATCTGCGTGGCAATCAGCGGCGATTCGTTCAGGTTCTTGCCTTCCTCGGAATCGTCGTCGACCCACAGGTCTGGGAACATCTTCTCGATTTGCAGGGGCATCAGTCCCGAGAAAATGGCGTTGCGGGCATACTGCGTGGCGGTAGGCAGAATCGACGTGTACAGTTCTTCCTCGAAATTGAACATGTCGGCCAGCAGGGGCTTGACGCTGTGCCACTGGTCCAGGCGGAAATTGTCCAGGAGGATAAAGAACACCTTTTCGCCCTTGTCAAGCAGGGGGAACACGCGCCTCGGGAAGATGCGCGGACTCATCAGCGGTGCGTTATCGCCGGGCTCGGGCATCCATTTTTCGTAGTTGCGGCGTATCCACTTGGCGAAAGCGGCGTTGGCCTCGGTTTTCTGCATTTCCAGCAGTTCGTCCATATTGGTTTCGGTGCGGGCCAGTTCCAGTTCTCGGTAAACCAGTTTGCCGTACAGGTCATACCATTCCTCGATGGTCGAGGCCGAGTTGATCTGGTCGGAAATCTGGCGGAAATCCTCTCGGTAGTCGCGTGTGGTCTGCTCGGAAATCAGCCTGTCGCTGTGCAGCAGGCGTTTCAGCGCAATCAGTATCTGGTTGGGGTTGACAGGCTTTATGAGGTAGTCGGCGATTTTGTTGCCGATTGCCTGGTTCATGATGTTCTCTTCCTCGCTTTTTGTAATCATGATTACGGGCGTCAGGGGGAGAATCTGCTTGATGCGGCTCAGAGTCTCGAGTCCGGTCATGCCCGGCATGTTCTCGTCGAGAATAATTAGGTCGAAGGGGCGCGAGGAAATGAGGTCCAGGGCGTCGTGGCCGTTGTTGGCTGTGTTCACTTCGTATCCGCGGCTGCGGAGAAACAGTATGTGGGGTTTCAGAAGGTCGATTTCGTCGTCGGCCCAGAGTATCTGGTGTGTGGTGCTCATGTTTTCAGTCGAATAATGGGTCGTCGCCCTCGCTGCCGGGGTCGAAGGCTGGCAATGGCGTTTTTGTCGGAGCGGGCACTATCACGGGCGCAGGCTGTGAGGGCTGTGCAGGCGTCGGCGCAGGAGTTGCCGGGCGTCCGGGTTGTGCAGGAGCCGGTGTGGACTGTACAGGTTGGACGGGTGCAGGTGCCGGTTGCGGCGTTTCGGCAGGCGCGGGGTGAGATTCTTGCGCCGGTTCCGGTACGGGTTGAGGGTCTTCGGTCGGCTGCTGTTCTTCTGCTGGCTGTGGTTCGGTTTCCGTTGGCTGGATGCCGGCGCTGTCATCGGCCTCTTCAAGGGTTTCGACCTGTTCGGGAACCAGCAGTCCGGCCTGGGTGTCCACGTAGTTCTGCTCTTGCAGGAAACGGAAATATTCGTCGAACGAACGTCCCTGCGACAGCAGCAGTTTGAAGTTCTCGTCGCTGATTACGACCGGTCGCACGCCGGGCGGCAGACGGAAGTCGGGCGACGAGGCCATCACGCTGCGGTAATGGTTCAGTTCGTCCATCGAGGCGAAATCGCGTATCACAATCATGCCGAGACGCCCGAAATTCAGTTGCTCGAGGTCGAAATCCTTCACGACAAACGATTTGAAGTTATGTCGGGCTATCTCATAGAGCAGTGCGTTGGACGACACCTCGTCTGTGGCGAAGGTCATCACCAGCAACTGGCGGTCGTCGGGCGAGAGGGTGAACGCAGCGTCGCCCTGGGCGGTCAGCGTCGAGTCGTTCGACAGGCGCAGGTCCCATATCATGCCGCGCATGTTGCCGCTGCCGGCATGCAGGGCACGGCCCTGCGCCATCCCTTTGAGCCAGGCAGAGGCTATCGGCGTGATGTCCGTTTCTGGATAGCGTTCCAGAAGTTCGCGCAGCACGGCGTTGAAATCGTCGGGCCGGTTTTCGGTCACGTAGGCCAGGGCGTGCAGGAACATGAATTTGGGCATGGTCTTGCTCAGCGGGTACATTTCCACCATCCGGTTGTAGGCATCGTGGACGGCTCCGTTGCGGTTGTCGAGGTATGCCTCGTAGGTGCGTTCGTACAGTTCGGCCACGTTGCGGTCCATGTCGCGCAGGTTGGCGATATAGTCGGGGTTCACCAGCGCCTGCCCGTAGGGCGAGTCCGGGAAGTCCCGGAGAATCAGTTGCCTGTATGTCTCGGCGCGGTCCGGATAGTTCTCGCGCATGTACATCAGGTATTCGTTGTAGTACGTTTCCAGGCGGTAGACGTTGTCGGGATAGTCTTTCAGCAGTCGTGCGAACTGTGCCCGCGCCGCCGGATAGTCCTCAAGTTTGTCCTTGAGAATCACGCCCATATTGTAGAGCCCTTCCTGGATGATTTCGTGGGCCACGGCCTTCTGTTCGTCGGTCTCGGGAATCTGTGCCAGGTAATATTCGGGGTAGTGAGGGTCGGAGGCGTGGCTGGCGGCTTCGGCCTGTTCGGGGCTGACGGTGTCGGTCTCCTCGGCCGCGGTCTGTTCCTCCTCGGTCTCCTCTTCGCCGATTCCGGCGTTGAACTCGTCGGCGTTGAACTGCGACTTGTTGCGGCGTCGCCAGTTGTCTTCCAGTTTACGCGCACCCCAGCGGCGCTGGAATTCGGTCTTGCCGGCGTTGCGGGTGGCGGTGTTGTAGAAATACCACGAATTGTCGCTGTTGATTACGAATGAGTTCGGGGCCGACGAGGTTCCCTGGTTCAGGTTCGAGCCTTGTGCGGCCTGGTTGGCCAGATATTCCTCGCGGGCGGCGGCTTCGGCTTCCTCGCGCTCGCGTTTCTTGAGGTCCTCGATGATGCGGTTCACCACCTCGAGGCGCTGTTCCGGCGTCATTGCTGCCAGTCGCAGCAGCGAGTCCTGCAAGGTGACGTTCTGCGAGTAGACGGCCAGTTCGTCGAGCACGTCGCTGCGCCGGCGCAGGTTCTTTATGTCAGGAAAGTCCTGAGGCAGCAGGGGAACGGCCTCGGCATAGCAGGGCTGGGCCAGGTCGTAGCGGCGCTGCTGGAAGTACAGGCCGCCGAGTGTTATCTGGCTCAGGGCTTTGTCGATGCCGTTGCGGGTACTTTTTTCGGCTGCGAGCACGTAATTCTCGATTGCCCGGGCGGTGTCGCCGCGCGACAGGTACAGATTGCCTATGGCATAATATATCTGGTCCTGGAAATCCTTGTTGCGGTCGTAGCGCAGCATGCGCCGCAGGGCTTTCACCTCGGGCTCGATGTCGGCGCCGGTGTATACCTCGCTCTGCTTGATGCGGGCGTTGAATTTGGTGCGGTAGGGAGCCGAGGGCGAACTTCCGGCCTCGTGGAAGGCCCGGTAGGCCTCCTCGCGACGCCCCAGGCGCGCCAGTATCTGCCCCAGCAGGAAACGCAGACGGGGTTTCTGTGCCCCTGAGGCATCCTTGATGGCGCCGCGCAGATAGGGCAGCGATTCCTCGTATTTGTTGCTGCGGATGCACCAGTCGGCCATTGTGAAGTCGTATAGCCCTCTCAGGGCCTTTGATGTGAGTTTTTCGGGCTTGATGCGGTTCAGAATCACCTCTGCCTCGAACAGCCACCCCATGCCGATGTACGACCGCGCCTGCCACAGTTCGGCCTCGGTAACCACGTCGGGCAGCCATGTGAAATGGCGCGTGATATAGAAGAATGTCGACGCGGCGCCGGCGAAATCGCTGTTGAAATACTGTCCCTTGGCCATCAGCAGCCAGGCGTTGTGCAGGAAGGGATTGTATTCGTCGCGCTTGTGCCATGCGCGCTGTTCGGGCGTAAGGCTGCCTCCGCGGCGTGCCGGGCGTTTTTTTATCGAACGCAACTGGATGGCTTTCTGGCCTTTCTCGATAGATCGGTTGAAATCGCCCTGCGGCTGCGGCGCCGACTGGTTGGCGCGTGCCTCGGCCGGGTGCATGAACAGCAACTGCGAGTAATCGTCCTCGTAGTTCGTCTCCATATCGTGGAGTGTCTCGCGGAAATGCTTGTCGCCGTTATAATATATATTGTATCGGGTGATGAACGCCTGATAGTGGCGTGTGGCGGCGGTGTTCTTGCGGGTGGAACAGGACGCACCGAGCAATCCTGCCAGCATAATCGCGGCAAGAAGCGTTGTCAGAGCCAACTTGCGTCCATGTTTCATACGTCTGGATAACGTAAGGGCGGGGTTATTTATTGTCGTCGGCAGCCGCTTGTTGCTTTCCGGCCGACGTGGGGTAGGCTATGCGCGTGTGGTAGACGGTCATAAGTCGTTTCACGAAGGCTTCCTTGATGACGGGCACGTCGCGGAACTCAAGGGTCGAGTCGTTGTGCAGTCCTTCGGCAATCTGGGTGTCGATGATTTTGTTCACCAGGTCGGTAATGCTCTGCCGGGAATAGTCGCCCAGCGAGCGCGAGGCGGCCTCGACGGCGTCGGCCATCATCAGCAGTGATGTCTCGCGGCTGCGCGGGTTCGGGCCGGGATAGGTGAAGGGTGCGGGGTCGTGCTCGGCCTCGTCGGGATGCGCCTGGCAGTATGTGTAGTAGAAGTATTTTGCCTTTCCGGCTCCGTGGTGTTCGGAGATGAAATTGCGTATCACGGCGGGGATTCCGGCCTTTTCGGCCATTTTCAGACCGTCGGTTACGTGGCCGATCACGATTCCGGCGCTTTGCTGCGGCGACAGGGCGTCGTGTGGGTTCACGCCATGCTGGTTTTCGGTGAAGAACGCCGGGTTCGACATCTTGCCTATATCGTGGTACAGCGCTCCGGCGCGGACCAGTTGCTCGTTGGCGCCCATGGCACGGGCGGCGTCGGTGGCCAGGTTGCTCACGGTCATCGAGTGCTGGAATGTGCCGGGACACGCGTCGCTCAGTTTCCGCAACAGGGGCTGGTTTGTATCGGCAAGTTCGGTCAGTGTGACGGTTGATACGAAGCCGAACATCCTTTCGACGGCCGACATCAGTATGTAGGCCGTGGAGGTGAGAACGGCATTGACCATCAGGAACACGGGCATGCGCCACGAGAATCCCTCGAACGAGCCGTTCATCAGCAGTTCCAGCGACAGGTAGCCCACCAGATAGGCCAGAGCCACGGCGCCGGCCGTTGCCAGCAGTTGCGAGCGGCGTTGCAGTTCACGCAGAGAATATACCGCCGCGGCGGCCGCCGAGAGTTCGATGAAGATGAATTCAAGCGCGAACGATGTGATGGGTGCGATAATCATGATTGTGGTCATGCTCACGAACAGGGCCGTGCGGCTGTCGAAGAAGACAAGCGTCAGTATGGCTACGATTGACAGCGGCACCACATAGACGCCGCCGGGAATAAAGGCACTCAGCCCGGCGCCGAACAGGAAGAACACCGTCACCATGCCGTAGATGAACACGATAGCCTTTAAATTGGCATAGACCGCCGGGGCCAGCAGCGCCAGATACAGCATCAGCATCGCCAGCAGGGCGACGACATACAGCGTCTGCCCCAGAATGGCCAGCAGCCACGAATGGGTGTCGCTGGCCAGGCGTGCGTCGAGCAGTTGTTCGTAGGTGCGCAGGTTGGTGAAGTCCTGCGCCGAGATTATGTCGCCTTTGTTTATGATTGCCTGTCCCTGGAGTATCACGCCGCGGTCGGCCGTCAGGGTCAGGTATTCGTTGTCATAGTGTCGCTTGTTTTCCTCCTCGCAGAATGTCAGGTTGGCTTTCATCATATTGTGCAGGTTGGCGCCTATGAAATACTGCCGCATGCCGGGGTCGGTTATCAGGCTGTCGAGGGTCATGTAAAGGTCGCGCGGCGACAGCAGGCCTTCTGTGGAGCGTTCGCTGAGGATATTCTCGTCCAGCACGCGCAGGCGTTTCAGTTTTCCGCTGCGGATGTCGTTCATCGTCTCGGTTTCCACCACGCCGTCCTCATAGAGCCTGCCTATAAGTCTCAGCAGTGTGGCGCGGTAGGGCGAGCGGGGCAGCGCCGCCTCGATGCTGTCAATCACCGAGTTCTCGATGGTGTAGATGGGCACGAAATGGGCGTCGAGCGTATCGCGCAGGCGGTCTACGGTCAGCGAGTCGGGATGTATCGGTATGTCGAACGGAGCAATCAGTTGGGCATAGTTCCACGGGCGTCCTTCCTCGTAGAAATATTTGTTGTTGCGCTGGTGGGGATAGAACCACACGATTATAATAGCGGCGGCCAGCGCTACGGCCACCCGCTTGACGATGCTGTTGTCTGTGAAATTGTCGAATCCTTTCATTTGGCTGGATTTCAGGAGTGTTTGACGCGGGCGGCGCTTTTGATTCCGTCTATTGTCAGGGCCTTGGCGCAAAGGTCGCGGACGGCCGACACGGAAGTCACCCTGACGGTCAGGTCGCAACTGAACACCTCGCCTTTGGCCAGGATGTTCAGGCTGCGGATGTCGATGGCCAGGTGCGTTGAAATCATGAATATCAGTTCCTGGAGTATGCCGTGGCGGTCGATGCCCTCAATCTGGATTTCGGCTGTGAAGCGCGCGCCGTTGTTTTCCCACACCGTGGCAACGATGCGCGGGCCGTAGCCGGCCTTGAGAACCTGGGCGCGGGGACAGTCGAGCGAGTGCACCTCGACGCTGCCGTCGTCGGTTATGAAGCCCAGGGTGTCATCGCCCGGTATCGGCGTGCAGCACTCGGGCATGCGGAAGTTCAGCGGGCCGCTTTCGTCGCATTTCAGGGTGTATATTTCCTTGGTATCCACTTTCTGCGGCACGGCCTGTTCTTTCTTGCCTATACGCAGGATTTTGCTGAAGATGCCCGGCTTCGAGGCTGCCTCGGTGGGCTTGCGCAGGGCCTTTACAAGGAAATCTCCCAGCATTATCTCCTCGTTGCCGAGTTGATAGCACAGGTCGTCGCGGTTGGCTATGTGGTAGGTCCCGAGAATCTTGGAAATCACCGCGTTGGTGTCGGGTATGTTGTGGCCGGCCAGCCATTCGCGCAGAATCTCGCGGCCCTTGGCCGTGATGGGCTGCCGCGCCTTGCGCAGTGCCGCGCGCAGGCGGGTCTTGGCATGGGCCGTGACCAGGAATTCGTTCCACTCGGTCTGCGGTGTCTGCGACTGGGAGGTAAGAATCTCAACCTGGTCGCCGGAATTGAGCGTGCTGCTCAGCGGCACCAGTTTGTGGTTCACCTTGCCCGCGATACAGTGGATGCCGATTTCGCTGTGCAAGGCGAAGGCGGCGTCGAGCACCGTGGCCTTGGACGGCAGTGTAATCAGTTCGCCCTTGGGTGTGAATACCACGATTTCCGAGGCGAACAGGTTCAGTTTCAGAGTGTCCAGAAAATCTATGGCGCTCGGCTCGGGGTTGTCCAGAATGTCCTTGATGGTACGCAGCCAGGCATTGAGTTCGCTTTCCTCGTCGCCCTCGCCGATTTTGTATTTCCAGTGTGCGGCAAAGCCCTTTTCGGCAATCTCGTCCATGCGCTTCGAACGAATCTGGACTTCGATCCAGTTGCCGTCCGGCCCCATGACGGTGAGATGCAGGGCCTGGTAGCCATTGGCCTTCGGGGTAACAATCCAGTCGCGTGTGCGGTCGGGATGCAGGCGGTAGAGGTCGGTGATGGCTGAATAGATGTTCCAGCAGATAGCCTTTTCCTTAGACAAGTCGTCACAGTCGAACACGATGCGCATGGCATAGAGGTCGTAGACTTCCTCGAATGGCAGGTGCTTGGTCTCCATCTTGTTCCAGATGGAATAGACGGATTTCAGTCGCGCCTTGGCCTCGTATTTCAGACCCATGGCGTCGAGTTTCTCCTTGATTGGCAGCGAGAAATCGGTGTATACGGCCGAGCGTTTTGCCTCGCTCTTGCGGATTTTCTCGGAAATGTCGGCATAGGCCTTCGGATGTTCGTATTTGAAGGCCAGGTCTTCCAGTTCGGTCTTTATGGCGAAGAGTCCCAGACGGTGGGCCAGCGGGGCGTAGATATAAAGAGTCTCTCCGGCAATCTTGTACTGCTTGTTCGGAGCCATCGACCCGAGGGTGCGCATGTTGTGCAGGCGGTCGGCCATTTTGATGAGCACCACACGGATATCCTCGCTCATGGTCAGCAGCAGTTTGCGGAAATTCTCGGCCTGGGCCGATG
>CAJJOO010000008.1 GCA_905193395.1 uncultured Porphyromonadaceae bacterium | reverse complement strand
AATCCCAATCCGGAAAATTAAGGATAATTCCCGCATTGACAGTCACAGAGGGCTGCGATGCGGGAATTTTTCAGATTCCCGGTGTAATCGGGACTGACGGCGGGATATGGCGGCTGAGGCTCTCAATTACTGAGGCTCTTAATTATAGTTAAGCGAGGCCGGAAATAGGCAGAAAATCGCTAACTTTGTAGTATGAAACTGAAAAAAATAACTTTATATATACTGATGTTTGCCGTGGCCGTAGCGACACTGTCGTGCTCGGACGACGAGCCGTACACTCCGGTCGAGAAACCGGAGCGCACCGTACTGGTGTATATGGTTGCGGCGAACGACCTCGGTCTTCACCCTGAGCCGGGCGGTTCGTATGTGGGCTATGATACCCTGGACATGAAGGAAATGGAACGCGCAGCGCGGGCCAACGGGCTTGGGAACAACCGCCTGCTGGTTTTCCACAGCACTTATCAGGGATCGTCGTTGCTGGAACTGACGCAGGACGGTTTCATAACCATCAAGAAATACACCGACGCTGCGGCAGTTTCGTCGGCGCGGATGGAAGAAGTGATTGCCGATGTCAAGAGTACCGGTGCGGCTTCGTACGGCCTTGTGCTCTGGAGCCACGCCTCGGGATGGGTGGAGGACGGCATGGAACAGCCCGCGACCGCCGACGGCATCCGTCCGCTGTCGTTCGGAGTGGACCAGGGCAGGAGAATGAATGTGACGACTCTTGCCAAAGTGCTTGAAGGCAAGGGATTCGATTACATATACTTCGACTGCTGCCTGATGGGAAGCGTGGAGGTGGCCTACGAACTGCGCGACTGCGCGCGCTACATAGTGGCAAGCGCGGCGACACTGCCCCTCGAAGGGATGCCTTACGACCGCAACCTTGCTTCGCTGCTGGACGGCAGCCGCGAAGCACTGGTTCAAGCGGCACAAAACACCTTCGACTACTACGACGCGAAAACCGACCCGTTCGACCGCAGCGCCACGATGACCGTAATCGACACCCGCGGGCTCGACGGCCTGGCCGATGCTACCCGCGCGATATACCGCCTGACGGATACGCCCCACCCCCTGACGACCGTAACCAACTACAACGGCAACGCCACCACCCGCCAGGCCTTTTATCTGGACTTCGGCGAGTATGTGCACGCGCTGGCCGACAAACACGGGCTGGAGCCGACACCGGCAGGCAATTTCGATCATGCCATGGCCGAAACGGTGATATTCCAGAAGTCCACCGAACGCATTTTCGACAGATACGAGATCAAGAATCCCAGCGGTCTCTCCACCCGGGTATTCAACAACATCCGCGACTTCAATGTAAGGAACTACGACCGCCTGCAATGGGCAACCGACGTTGTCGCGCATCATTTCACCCATTGACACAAAAGAGAATCCAAAGATGAGACTGCTGCCACTGATTCAAGATATAATCCCGGTGATACCGGATTCCGTCCCCTCGGTCAAAAGCGAACTGGGGATGCTCAAGACGCTGCCCGTCGACGAACTTATCAATCGCTTCGTCTCGGGCGCGGTTTCCCTTGCCATCAACATCCTGATTGCCGTCACGGTATTCTACGTCGGCAAATTCATAATAAAGAAGATTTACAACATCCTCACCAACATAATGTTGCGTAGGCGAGTGGACAACTCGCTGATGACGTTCCTGCTGAGTTTTGTGAGGATAGTGCTGTATTTCATACTGATAGTCACGGTCATCGGGCTGCTGGGCATAGAAACATCTTCGTTCATAGCGCTGTTTGCCTCGGCCGGCGTCGCAATCGGTATGGCACTGAGCGGAACGCTGCAGAACTTTGCCGGCGGCGTTCTGATACTGCTGCTGAAGCCCTACCGTGTGGGCGACTACATCGAGACGCAGGGCTATGCCGGAACGGTGAAGGAAATACAGATTTTCCACACCATCATCCTGACGCCCGACAACAAATCAATCATAATCCCCAACGGCGGCCTTTCGACGGGGTCAATCAACAATTTCTCGCGCGAGGATTACCGGCGCGTGGACTGGACCGTCGGAATCAGTTACGGCGACAGCGTCGACACGGCACGCAAAGCCATACTGGACATAATTCAGGCCGACGACCGTATCGTGCGGCAGTATCTCGACGACGACCGCCGCCAGCGCGCCGAAGCCTCGGCCGGGAATCAGGACGAGGACAATACGGAGACTGATGAGGCAGCCGGCGAGGACAAGCGTCCAGGATTTTTCCACCGCCTATGGCACCGCCACCGCGAGCGCGTGGAAACCTGGCAGGAAAAGGAAGAGAAGCGCGTTGCCGCGCTGATTCCGAAAGCCGACTGCTCGCCGGTGGTGGTTGTCGACAATCTGGCCGACAGCGCCGTTGTGCTGAAAGTGCGCGCATGGACCCGTACGTCAGACTACTGGAGCGTCTATTTCAGCATAAACGAACTGATTTATGAGAAACTGCCGGAAGCGGGCGTATCGTTCCCCTTCCCGCAACTGGACGTACACCTGAACCACCTCGACGCCCCCACCCCCACCGACAAATAAAACACCAACCATACCATGACAAGCAAATGGAACTATCTGCCACTGACCTCGGAAGAGCAGAAACTTGAAAGCGAACTGGCGCGGCGCTATGCCAAATGCCCGCCGGTGAGCGAACTGCTCGTGCAAAGGGGCATCACCTCGATTGCCGGCGCCGAAAGGTTTTTCCACCCTTCGCTGCGCGACCTGCACGACCCGTTTCTGATGCCCGACATGGACAAGGCCGTCGACCGCCTGAACCGCGCCATGGGTTCGAAAGAGCGAATCCTGGTCTACGGCGACTATGACGTGGACGGCACGACGGCCGTGGCGCTGGTATACCGCTATCTGCAAAACTTTTACAGCGAGATTGACTTCTACATCCCCACGCGCTATGACGAGGGTTACGGCATCTCGCGGTCGATAATCGACAATGCCGCCGAGGAAGGGATAAAACTCATTATCATACTGGACTGCGGCATCAAGGCCATCGACGAAATAGCCTATGCCGCAACGAAAGGCATTGACTTCATCATCTGCGACCACCACGTGCCAGACGACACACTGCCGCCTGCCGCCGCAATCCTGAATCCGAAACTCGAAGGCAGCACCTACCCCTGCCGTCACCTGTCGGGCTGCGGCGTGGGCTACAAATTCATGCAGGCTTTTTCCATATCGAACGGCATCGGGACCGCCGAACTGGAATCGATGCTGGACCTGGTTGCCGTGAGCATCGCCGCCGACATCGTGCCGATGGTCGACGAGAACCGCGTGATGGCCTTCGCCGGACTGAAAAGGCTGAATTCCAATCCAAACCTGGGGCTGCGTGCAATAATCAGGACTTGCGGCCTGGGCGGCAAGGAAATCACCATCAGCGATGTTATATTCAAAATCGGCCCGAGAATCAATGCGTCGGGACGCATGCAGAGCGGCCGTGAGGCCGTGGAACTGCTGGTGGCCCGCGATTCCAAGGACGCCGTCGCAAAGAGCATCGCCATCGACCAGTACAACAAAGACCGCAAGGAACTGGACAAGCGCATCACCGACGAGGCCAACGCCATTCTCGAGGCCCGCGGCGAGATGTATTCGCCCAAGAAATCCATTGTCATCTACAACAAAGACTGGCACAAGGGAATCATCGGCATCGTGGCCTCGCGTCTCACCGAACTGTACTACAAGCCGTCGGTGGTGCTGACGCTGTCGAACGGTCTGGCAACCGGCTCGTCGCGTTCGGTGCAGGGATTCGACATTTACAAGGCCATCGATTCGGTCCGCGACCTGCTGGAAAATTTCGGCGGTCACCCCTATGCCGTAGGCCTTTCGCTGCGCGAGGAAAACATTCCGGAATTCACGCGCCGCTTCGAAGAATATGTGGCCTCGCACATCCTGCCCGAGCAGCAGACACCGGTCATCGACATCGACGCTTTCCTCAATTTCTCGCAGATTACGCCCGAACTCATATCCACCCTGGGGCTGTTCAATCCCTTCGGCCCCGGCAACCAGAAACCCACGTTCTGCACCCGAGGGGTGAAAGATTTCGGCACGAGCATGCTTGTGGGCAAGCATCTGGAACATGTCAAACTGGAACTTGTGGACGACACTTCCGGCAAGGTCATCAACGGCATAGCCTTCAACATGGCGCAGTATTTCGACTATATCCACGCCGGGAAGCCCTTCAACATCTGCTATACGATAGAGGAAAACAAGCACCACAACGCTTCATCGACCATCCAGTTGCTCGTCAAGCAGATTCGCACCTCCAGCGAGACCGACTGATGGACACCCCCCTCGACATCCTGCGCCGCTACTGGGGCTACGACACGTTCCGCGAATGTCAGGCAGAGATTATCGCCTCCGTACTCGCCGGGCGCGATACCATCGGCCTGATGCCGACGGGCGGCGGCAAATCCCTCACGTTCCAGATTCCAGCCTTAATGAGCGAGGGTATCACCCTGGTGATAACCCCCCTCATTTCGCTAATGAAGGACCAGGTCGACAACCTCCGCTCCCGCGGAATCCCCGCCGGCTGCCTCCACTCGGCCATGAACCGCCACGAGCAGCGGCTGACCCTCGACAGGATTTATGCCGGAAGGATGAAGATTCTGTATCTCTCGCCGGAAAAACTGTCGCGGTCCGAGTTCAGGGCTGAAATCGCCGCATGGGATGTCTCGATAATCGTTGTGGACGAGGCGCACTGCATATCGCAGTGGGGCTACGACTTCCGGCCGTCGTACATGACGGTTGCCGAACTGCGCGGAATGTTTTCGCAGGCTCCGGTGCTGGCGCTGACGGCGTCGGCCACGCCGCAAGTGGTGGATGACATCAAAACGCGGCTGTGCATGCGCGAACCGGCTGTGTTCTCGCGCAGTTTCACGCGCGGCAACATCAGTTATCTGGTCCGGTACAGCGACATAAAGGACGATGTCATGCTCCGTGTTTTGAACAATACGTCGGGGTCGGCCATCGTATACGCCCGCTCGCGGCGCCGCACGGCTGAAATCGCCACAATGCTGTGCAATGAAGGTATTTCGGCCGGCTTCTACCATGCCGGACTGAGTCCCGAGGAAAAGACCGCGCGACAAGAGATGTGGATGGACGGACGCTGCCGCGTGATGGTTGCGACAAATGCCTTCGGCATGGGCATCGACAAACCGGATGTGCGCGTGGTGGTGCATTACGACATTCCGCCATCGCTCGAAGAATACTATCAGGAGGCGGGGCGTGCGGGACGCGACGGGCGCGAATCGTTTGCCGTCGTCATAGCCTCGTCCAAGGACAAAGGAATTCTGCGGCGGCGCCTTTCGATGGAATTTCCCGGCCGCGAGTATATCCTGAACGTCTACGAGATGATGTGCAATTTCCTGAATGTGGCAGTCGGGGGCGGATATAACAATGTATATGAGTGTGATGTGGCTAAATTCTGCCGCGTCTTCTCAATGCAACCGCGGCCCGTGCTGGCCTCGCTGGGATTCCTGACCCGTGCCGGAGTGATGGAATTCAACGAGGATATGGGCAGCCGCTCGCGCGTGCTGATTGTCATGGACAAGCGCGAACTGTACCGGACCGAACTCTCAGCGGCCGCTGATGCCGTACTCCAGGCGATGCTGAGGCACTACACGGGGCTGTATGCCGACTTTGTCCCCGTGGACGAAGGCGACATTGCCATTCTGGCATCGGTTCCGCGGCAGGATGTGTATGAAGCACTGCTCGAACTCTCGCGCCGCCACGTACTGCAATACATACCCCGGCGCACACTGCCGTTTATCTACTTCCCGACGTCGCGCGAATTGCCCCGGTATATTCAGATTCCCACCGAAGTGTACGAAGCACGGCTTGAAGCGGCAACACGGCGGATGGAATCGGTAATCGACTATGTGTTCAACGACACCACCTGCCGCGTGCAGCGGATGATGCGCTATTTCGGCGAGACCGACGCGCCGAATTGCGGGAAATGCGATGTGTGCCGCGCCGGCCGCCGCGCCGGTGGCGCGGAAGAGCGCCGTGAGTTCATAAGGCAGACCGTCGGCGCCATGCTTGCAGGCAGCGAGGGGGGAATAGACCTGAACCGGCTTAGCCATGCCTTTCCGAACGAGAGCGACCGCGACACGGCCGTGACGATACTGCGCGCAATGGTCGACCGCGGCGAGGCTAAATTGACCGGTAATACCTTTACCGCTCCGCGTCACTGATAACTCCGAACACGGAATAGCGCAGGAACAATATCTTCGTCCTGCCGCCAACATTCAGAGACGGCTCTTAGTGTCGAGATGTAGGATTTCGAGGAAACGGTCGACGGTGGCTTTTTCGCCGGAATATTTTCCTGCTTCCTCGCTCAGTTTGCATGTGTCGCAGTAGAAAGGCCATGATTCGGTGATTTTCACTGCAATGAGTTTGATTACTATATTCATGGGCCGGATACCGTCGAAATCGTTCGTGAAATGGGTTCCTATGCCGAACGACGGGATGCACTTTTCGCATGCATATTGCTGAATCGCGATTGCCGCGTCGACATCGAGGCCGTTGCTGAACACAATCTGCTTGGTGCGCGGGTCGATATTGAGGCTGCGGTACTTTCCGACAATCAGATCCAGTTCCTGGAAATTATCGCCGCTGTCCACGCGCAGGCCCTTGAACATATTGGCATAGTCCTCCGAGAAATTCAGGCTGAAAATACGCCAGCCGTAGGTATCATAGAGGAAAGTACCCAAGGCGCCCCGGTAGGTCCCGGCCCAGACCTTCATGGCAAGGTAGTTTGCCATCTGCGAGCCGTACATTCCGGCAATTGCGCATATCAGTTCATGGGCCATGGTCCCGACGGGGACCAGGTCGTATTTCATGGCCAGATACACATTGCTGGTGCCGATGAATTTCCCGGGTCCCTGCATAGAATCGTGACATTCCTTCATTGCGCGGATTGCAGTGTCCTGGGCCTTGAACGAGGCACGGCGACGTGTGCCGAAATCGCTGAACGTGCAGCCGGCCTCAATCATTCTGCGAGCCTTGTCGCGGGATTTGGCATAATACGAATCGTAGTCAAAGGCCTTGTCGTACCCGGTCATAATGTAGTACAACTCAGAGATGATAGCAAGGACCTTGACCTCGAGGAGAATCGTATTGCTCCAGCAGCCCTCGAACTCGATGTCGAGATGACCGTCCGCGTCCTGTGCGATTCTCACCCAGCGGCTGTCATAGCGGAAGCCTTTGAGATAACTGTAAAACCAGGCCGGAATATAAGTGCAACGCCGACGCATGAAGGCTATTTCCTCGTCGGTAATCACCAGGTTTTCAAGCAGGCGGACCTGCCGGCGCAGTTCATCGGCGAAACCGGGCGGGTACACCGTGTTGTTGCGGTCGTTGAAGCGGTAACGAACCTGTGTACGCGGGTAATTCTCAATCACCGCGCAGCACATCGTGAACTTGTAAAGGTCATCGTCCGTGAAATGTTGAATTATCTGCCGCATGACTAGTGGTGTTTTGTGATTAGTCTTACCTAGATATTCTACTTTATTAAAAAACAACACGGCCGGCGCCCATTTGGTTGACATCGATGTCCGACCCGGAATGTATAATAATAATATAGGTTAATAAGAATTAGGCTTATTTATGGCGCTGTTAACATTCCGGGAGTGTTATTATGACGGTGTGTGCTGGCATATAGCCCGCGCATGCCTTTATCTCCGGGACGGCAGGAGAGTAGCGATACCGTACCTGTCGTCCTATAATAAATCAAAATAGTTGAAACGTCGGGCGGCGCCATGTAATTCCCTACAAGGCGCCGCTTCGCGTATACGGTTGTCGGATATCGGTGGTTTAAAGGGCCTGAAGCATTTCGTCGTAGGCCTCCCAACCGGGG
Source organism: uncultured Porphyromonadaceae bacterium (assembly GCA_905193395.1). Taxonomy (GTDB): domain Bacteria; phylum Bacteroidota; class Bacteroidia; order Bacteroidales; family Muribaculaceae; genus CAG-873. Next base: position 4,986 of record CAJJOO010000008.1, on the reverse strand, counting down.
TCGTTCTCGGCGGTGATTTCCAGGGGCACGCCGTCCTCGTCCTCGTTGCCCAGGCCGTCATAGTGCAGCGTCAGCGTGTTGCCGGATACCGAGGCGCGGCGCACAATCATTTTGAGGGCCTTGACGCCGGTGGAGCCGGCCACCGAGACGAGCCTCTCGGCCGCGGGGCCGTCGGGCTTCAGCAGGGTGGCTATGTGCAGGTAACTGATGGCGGTGGGGTATTCCTCGCCTTGCAGCAGGCGGTTGCCCAGGTCGCTGTAACGGCCGGCAATTTCGTCGACCTTGGTGTTATAGTCGGCCTCGATTGCCGAGTAGTCGTATTTCGGGTCGCGGTCGATGAAGTTGTATTCCATGTGGTAGTTGCGCAGCGAGTCGAGTTCGGCGGCGGCATCCAGCAGCATGGTGTAGGAATTGGCGTCGGCATTGCGGATGTTCGACTCGCAGAGGTCGCTGATGCGCTCGTAGCGGCGCACGACGGCCTCGGTGTCGACTTCGTTATTGTCTGAACCGGCTGAGTCGCCTTTGGTCAGCAGGAAGGCGGCCACGGCTGCGGCGATGAGGATTACGGCACCGGCGATAATGGCAATCAACTTGCCTTTGCTCTTGTGCCTGCCATTGCTGTTGTCCGGGGTCTTGCCGCCGGAGCCGCCGAATGGCGAGCCTCCGTCGATGGGGACGGTGCGGGCCGGGGCTTCTGCGGGTTCTTCGTTGTAGCGGGGCGCGGAATGGCTGCTGTTGCGCACGGTTGCGCGTACGTTGCGTTCGTGGCCGTCGCTGTCGCTGTCGCGTGGTTCGGGGCGGCGCGTGCGGCGGCTGTCGCCGTCGTCGGTGCGGGCAGCCTGCGGTATCGGGTCGAGGTCTTCCATGTCCTCGTTGTCGTCGCCGTCGTATTCGTCGGACTTGCGCGAGGCGCGTGCCATGAAGTCGCTCCACGAGATGTCGCGTCCGCGCAGGATGCGTCCGGCATAGTCGGCCAGTTGACGTGCGGTGGGACGGTCCCATGTTTCCTTGGCCAGACAGGCCTGCATGGCGTCGTTGAGGTTGGCACTCCATTTGTCGGCCGAGAGTTCGGGTAGCATTGCCCCGGCCAGCAGCATTCCGCCGCCCTGGCCTTCAAAAGGCAGTTCGCCGGTGGCGATTTCGTAGATTGATACGCCGAGAGCCCAGATGTCGCTGGCTTTCACCGAAATGGGCTCGCGCTTGAAGCGCTCGGGTCCCATATATGCCAGCGCGCCCGAACCGATCGAGCGTTTCGACTGCTTGCGCATCGTCGAGCGCATCTTCTTGCTGATGCCGAAGTCGGTGATCAGGAAGGTGCGTTTTTCGTCGACAAGGATGTTCTCGGGCTTGATGTCCTGGTGGATTACGGGGGGATTGAGTCCGTGGAGATGTGCCAGACCGGCGGCCACGTCGTGGATGAAGTGCCAGATCATCTTCTCTGGCATTATTCCCAGCATGCCGGCGGCCGAGCCGTTGGAGCAGTACTTCATGATGAGGAAGGGGCGGTGTTCCCACACTCCGTAGTATTGCGCCGTGAGCAGGTTCTCGTGCTGCAGACCGTAGGCCACGCGGTATTCGGTCTTGAATTCGTCCTGGGCGGTCTGGTCGAGCGAGATATACATTTTGATGGCAACGTCGATTTCGAGGTCGATGTCGGTGAGCCATACCTCGCCGAAACTGCCGCTGCCCACGTATTTCTTGAGGCGGTAGCGCTCGGCAATCAGTTGCCCTTCATTTAGTTTTGAACTGTTGTCCATTGGTGGAATATATGATTGGGAGAGGAGTATCGGTGATTGGTTCTAAGGAAAAACGTGATGAAATCAATGGTTGCCGGGTTGGGGCACGATCTGGCGTTCGAGTTCGGCGACCTTGTTTTCGGCCTCGGCCACGGCGGTGGTGTTGAGTCGCTCTTTGAGTTGGGCGGCTGCGTTGCGGGTCTTCTCGGCGGCGTCGGGATTATTCTGGATTGCGGTCAGACGATTCCACAGGCCAAGGCGGGTCTCGTAGGTGGCGGTGCGGCGTTCGAGGTTTTGCTTACGGTCGTCGCCTGCACTCTTGATTTCCCCAATCAGGTTTTCGATGTCGTTTTTCCATGTCTCGACGGCGCCCTGCACCTTTCTCAGGCGGTTGATGAGGCCGCCTTTCCAACCGGCGGGGATATCCTGCGCGGCGGTTTCGGTCACGGTTCCGCTGTGAGAGGCGATTGTGCCGGTTGCGGGCTGTTCGGCGGGCGTCGAGGTTTCAAGGTCGCGCTGGCCGGTTTCGTTGCGGATTGCCTCGGCGGGCTGTCCCTCGATGGCTTGCGGCGGTTCGGGTTGCGTTGTCTCTCGATTGGTCTCGTAGTCCTCGCCCAGAGCCTTTATCATGCCGCTGCGGTTGCCGGAGGTCGTTTTTTCGAGGTTGGGGGCGTCCATGTCGCTGTATGTCTTGTCTTCGCCGGAGTTGAAAAACCAGTAGCCTGCGGCTGCCACAGCGCCCAGAAGCAGCACGGCACCTATAATCCACAGGGCGGTGTGGCTTTTCTTTCGGGGAGCGCTGACGGCTTCGTCGGCACTGACGGCTTCGGGCTGTTCAGCGGTCTCGGGAGCCTTTGCCGGGGCGGTTTGTGGCGCGGGCACAGGTGCGGAAGCCGGTTCGGGTGCGGCGGATGGTTCTGCCGGCTGCGGAACGGCCAGGGGCAGGTCGCCATCGACGCGGCAGAGCAGCACGGTGAGATTGTCGTACCAGTTGTTGTTTTCTGCGGCCTTCATCAGGTCGGTTCGGGCGGCGGTGAGGTCGTTGTAGTCGGCGGCGAGGATGGCGTCGATGCTGCCCTCATAGTTCTCGGTGGGCGTGTCGGGGACGACTCCGCTCAGACCGTCGCTGCACATCAGCACGATGTCGCCGCGGTGCAGGTATTCCTGCGCGGTGTCGGGCAGCGGGTCGGTATCTGGGTCGCCGAGGCTGCGGGTCACGATATTGCCCTGGGGGTGTCCGAAGGTGTCCTCGTAGGTGATTATACCCTTGTCGGCCAGTTCCTGGACGTATGTATGGTCGTGCGACACGGGTTTCAGCCCGTAGACAGGATTGAACAGGTAGGCGCGGCTGTCGCCGATCCAGCCCACGGTGAGGCTGTCGCCGGATATCCAGCTGATGATGAGTGTGGAACCCATTCCGCTGCGGTCGGGGTGTCCGTCCTGACCCTCCTTGACGCGGCGGTCGGCCTCGACGATGATTTCGCGGAGGTATGCGGCGCGGGTTTCGGGGGTCGCGGCGACGGCCTCGGTGAGGCGTTCGGGGGCGAAATATTCGGATACGGTATCGATGGCTATTTCGGCGGCGACTTCGCCGGCATTCTGGCCGCCCATGCCGTCGGCTACGGCCATGACGCAGCCCAGCGGCGACATGGGTATGTCGCGGTCGAAATTTTCACCACCGACGTGGCTGTTGCCCAAGTTGTTGTCTACAAAAAAGTTATCTTCGTTGCCGTTCATCGGCGCCGAGGGGTCGTACTTGCCGGCTGCGTCCGAATAGGCCACAAGACGGAGAGTGATGTTCTTTTGAGCCATTGCTTGATGGTTTATTCTAATGGCCACAAAGTTACGATTTTTTTCAGAATCATGCAAAAAGAAAGGGGAACGGGCGCCGCAGTGACTGCAGCGCCCGTTCAGGGGAGGTTTTTACGGAATAGGGAATGTTTTCAGGGAATCATTGGAATCAGCGGCGACGGCGCACCGAGCGTGTTGCTCCGGCCGAGCGCGATGCCTGGCTTTCCTTGACTCGCGCGGGCTTCTTGTTGCTGCCGCGGCGCGACGAGCGTACGCGGGGCTGCTTGGGTGTCTCCTGGTTTTCGGCAATCGAGGCTGAATCCTCGGCTGGGCGGTTGCGTGCGGCCAGTTCCTCGCGTGTAGGCGTCCACAGGTGTGTCTCGAAACTGTCAAGACGAGCCTGGATGCTGTCGCAGGCGCGGCGGCGGTCCTCTTCGTCGGGGAACAGTTGAGCCATCGACTTGTTCTTGAGGTTGCGGGTCTTGTAGATGTCGCCGCTGTACATGGTGAGGGTGAAGAAGTCGTCGTATGTGCAGGTGGGCATGTTGTTGTCGTCGCTCACGAAGATTGGTTGCAGTGCCAGGTGCGGGCGCAGGTCGCTCATCTTGACCCAGAACATGGGATAGCGGATTGCCTCGCCGCCGAAATCGCCCGAGCGGTGCAGCACGGGGCAGATGGCTTCGACGGTGGGACGCAGGCGGTTGTGGCGCGTGTCGAACACCCATTTTTCAATGATGTAGTAGGACAGCACCTCGTTGGTGGGAACGTCGCTTTCCTCGATGGTGAAGCGGGGATTCTTCTCTGACGAACCGCGTGCGGGTTCGTAGATTATGTGGAAGCGGTCGAGGATATCGCGCACCGGAACCTGGTATTTTTCGGTGAATTCCTCGCGGCCGTCCAGATATTCGTAGGCTTTCAGTTGGCCGGCTGCAAGCAGGCGCATGATGATGCGGAACAGGTTTTCATTGCCTTCCTGCACTTCCTCGGGATAGTAGAGAGGCGCGTTGCGGTCCTGCTCGAGGTCGAGCGCGCGGTAGATGATTCTCATCCACTGCACGTCGGCGTCGCTGATGCCTTCGGCGTCGTAGAGTCCCTGCATGCGTTCGGTGACGCCGGTTGGGGCGTTCTGGGTGTTCTCGCGTGCGGTGCGGCGGCGTACCGTCGAGCCGGTTGACTGGTTGGCGTCCTGCGCCACCAGGAGGGCGGATGCCGATGCCAGCAGTATGGCGGGGAGTATGTATCTGATTGGTTTCATGATGCTTGGATTAATTTACGATGACTTCCATGGGCGAGAGGTCGCGGGTTATGCCGTCGGGGCCGACAGCCTTGATGCGGGATATGTAGAAGCGTTTGCCGCGCTGCAGGCGCTGGAACGACTGACGCTGGCGGCCCGAGAACTTGGCTCCGTCGCTCACCTCGGGGATGGCGTTGCCCATCGAGTCGAAGAAGACGGTCTCGA
>CAJJOO010000007.1 GCA_905193395.1 uncultured Porphyromonadaceae bacterium | reverse complement strand
CCCGAGGATGCCGACATGAGCGTCGACATCAAATCCCGAAAATATCAAATCTTCAACGAAACAATAAGCAACCGATGAAAAGGAAACTCTTCTGGCTGGTCCTTCTCGCCGCCATGTGCGTCGGCGACGCTTTCGCAGCCATCAACAACATCCTGCTTGAGGCCCAGGAAATGCTGCGCAACGCCACGACAATCGAAAACTACGTTGCAGCCCGCAAAAAATTCACAAACGCCTCGCTCGACATCAACTATAACCCCGCCGAGCACGACGCCGCCATCTCGCGCGGCATCAACGAATGTTCGGCCCGCATACGCGAACTCTCGCCCCGCCTGACCGTCAACGGCAACTCGCGCGCCATCGAGCAACGCGTCGGCTCAACCGGCGGCGAAGTCTCATTCAAAATCAACTCGACCGTAGGCCGCCCCGCCATCTCCGACCTGCCCGACTGGGTCCGCGTCCTGGACCTCAGCACCACGGCACTGACCCTGGCCTGCGACCCCAACACCACCACGACGTCGAGAAACGGCTCGTTCATCCTTTCGGGAGGCAAGCAGTCGGTGCGCGTCAACATCATCCAGGCCGGCGAGCGCCCCGCCACCAACCCCAATCCCGGCACCAGCGTCAACCGCCGCCGCGAACTGGAAATCACCGACGTATCCTTCTCCAACATCACCTTCGACAACAAGGAAATCAACGCCCCCGGCACCACGCTCTATTCGGCCGAGATGCAGTATCTCTGCCCGGTGATTTCATATAACGGTCCCACCACCGAAAAGACCGCCCAGATTTTCACCCGCGTCTACGACCCCAACGGCAACCTTATGGACAGCAGTTCGTCGCCCGCCGGATTCAGCCAGGGCTATGAACTGACCTTCTTCGAGGGCGACAACCAGACCGTCAAGGGCCTGGGCTGGGGCAACCGCCGCCAGAGTTTCTACGGCCCCGGCCAGTATAAATTCGAACTGTGGATGGACGGCAACGTCTTCTATACCGCCTACGTCACTATCTACGACCGTCCCAGCGAAAACGCCTACCTCACCGTCAACGGCGAGGACAACCTCAGCGTCGACCTGCGCAGCGAGGGCGGACAGAACGTGTTCTTCGTCTCCACCAACGATCCCGAATGGCAGATTCACGACCTGCCCCGCTGGCTGGTACTGAGCAACCGCACCGAGAACTCGTTCACGCTGACCTACCGCGCCAACACCACCCGCGAGGCCCGCAAGGAGACTTTCGTCGTGACCGGCGCCGGCATGAAGGTGCCCGTAACCGTCATGCAGGCAATCAACGGCCCCACAGGCTCGTTCACCGACGTGCGCATCGACAGGGACGTGACCGTAAACGGCGAGAAAGGTCTGCAGATTCACGCCAATCTGTCAATCGACAACGCACAGGGCCACCGCGTGCAGGTTGTCGCCTGGTTCTACTATGAGACCGGCGAACCCCTCGTGGACCAGGACGGCCGCTTCCGCTCCGGCGACGGCCTCGTCACCGTCAACAAGAACATCGACATCACGGGCAACGCCATGTCATTCCCCGATTTCTCGATGTTCATCCCCTACTCCCAGTTGCACCTGACGGAAACCGGCACGGTCCCCCTGCAATTCGACATGGGTGCCTTCGACATGCAGCGCGGCGAATTCATCGCCCAGACCTCGCGAATCAATTTCAACATCGAACTCTAAGCGGCTCCGCCGCCAATCACAGGCCCCGGTTCCCGTCGCTGACGGAAGCTGGGGCTTCCATATTCACCTGCCGGTCCAAAATACTTGCGAAAAACGGCCGCCCGCGCAATAAATCGGCGTTTTTGCAGTTATAAGAGAGTAATGCTTTCAACAAGCCAATCGAAACGCAAATGAAACACCGCATAATCCTCCTGCTGGCAGCTCTGCTCTGCGCCGCCGCCATGCAGGCACAGAAAAACGAGTTCAACCCCATACAGACCGGCGTGACATCGCTCGGCATCGCCCCCGACGCCCGTGGCGCATCGATGGGCGACATCGGTGCCGCTACCGATCCCGACGCCAACTCGCAGTTCTGGAACCCCTCGAAATATGCCTTTGCATACAGCAAGGCGTCGGTAGCGCTCAGTTACACCCCCTGGCTCCGCAAACTGGTCAACGACATCTTCCTGGCCAACCTGTCCGGTTACTGGAAAATCGGCAGCGGCGACAACCAGGCCCTCAGTGCCTCGCTGCGCTATTTCTCGCTGGGCGAAGTGACTTCCGACAACGGCATCGACGACATCTCCCAGTCGCTCAACCCCTACGAGATGTCGTTCGACATCGGCTACTCGCGCAAACTGTCCGAGAAATTCTCAATGGGCGTCGTGTTCCGCTACATCTACTCCGACCTGGGCTTCTCCGACTCTTATGCCGGCGACCAGTCGACAGGTGCCTCGGCTTTCTCGGCCGACGTCAGCGGCTATTTCACCACCTACCCCATCATCGGCCGCAACGAGTGTCAGTGGTCCTGGGGCTGGAATATCTCGAACATCGGTACGAAAGTGGCTTATAACGACGGCGAGAACCCCGCTTTCCTGCCCACCAACCTGCGTCTGGGCACCACATTCATGTTCCCGCTGGCCGACTACCACAACCTGGCCCTGAGCCTCGACTTCAACAAACTCCTGGTGCCCGCACGCCCGCGTCAGAGCGACTACGACACCGAGACACCCGAAGGGCAGGCCGCATATACCGACGCCCTGGCCGACTGGGAAAACATGTCGCCCATCACCGGTATCTTCAAGTCCTTCTCCGACGCTCCCGGCGGCTTCAGCGAGGAATTGAAGAAAATCAACATCAGTTTCGGCGCCGAATATTCCTACAACAACCAGTTCTTCATCCGCGCCGGATATTATTACGAGAACGAAATGAAGGGTAACCGCAAATACTTTGCCGCCGGTGCCGGCTTCTCGCTGAACGTGGTGCGTCTGGACGCCTCGTACATGCTTGCCACCGCGCAGTCCTCGCCTCTTGACCAGACCCTACGTTTCACGCTCACCTTCGACATGGACGGCCTGAAAGACCTCTTCGGCCGCCGCTGAGGCCACTTTCGGCATGCGATATACAAATGCAGCCGGCTCCGTCTGGGGCCGGCTGCTTTCCTGATTCAATCAAGGGTGCTTCGCTTATTTAGCGTTATTGAAGATTACGATACGGTTCCAGTTGTTGATGTCATAGGGCTGTACGGACGAGCCTTCGGCATCGATGGTCACACGCCATAGGTGTTGACCAGAGCGTCACGCACGGCCTCGGCACGGCGTTTCGACAGGCCCATGTTGTAGTCCGATGTACCGGTGTCCTTGTCGGCGTAACCTACGATGGCCACGTTCTGATCGGGATTGTTCTTCATCCACTGTGCCACGTTGTAGACGTTGACCATTTCCTGGTCGGAGATGCGGGCCGAATTGATGGTGAAGCGTACGGTTGCCATCAGGGGCGCGGGTGCGGCAGCAACGGGTGCGGGTGCGGCATCGGGAACGGGCGGGCACGGGAGTTGTGCCTCGGCTGCGGCAAGTGCGGCTGCGGTGGTGGCGAGAGCGCCGCGCAGGTCATTCACCTGATTGTTGAGGTTGCTGATATAGCCCAGATAGTCGCAGGGATTGTAGGTGCGGAAACCGGAGCCGCCGATATGGAAGGTGAAGCCGCCGATTACCGAGATATTCATGTCGACAGGAGCGCCTTCGGCATAGTTGTTGAAGTTATCGCCTGCAAACTGTGCGCGGCCTTCTGCGAAGAAGTCAACATATTTGCACAGGCGGAAACGCAACTGGATGCCGGCCGATACGGGCAGAGTCCATGAATTGGTTTTCAGTTTGCCGTTGTCGCGCTGGATGTTGACGGCGGTAGCGGGGCTGTAGTCAAATGTATAGGCACCGCCAAGACCTACGAAGGGAACAATCGAGAACACACGGCCGGGGTTCACGCCGCCGAAAGTGTTGAACATGTCCCACATGAAGTCCAGGTTGGCGTTGACCCATTTGGCGTGGTTGAACTGGTCGTTGTCCCAATGGAGCGAGCCACCCAGGAAACTCAGGCGCCAGCCGATATAGGGCGAGAACCATTTGCCGAAGCCTACGTTGTAGACGGCTGTCAGATGGTGCTTTTCACCTCCGTCGGGAAGTTCGTTCTCAACGAAAGGCGATGTGACGCCGGCACCCAACTGGATGAACCAGTTATCCTTGCCGGTGGAGTAGTAATGTGTCTTGCAGGGTACGTCTGTGATAATCGCGGTTTCTTCCTCCACGATGACCGTCTCGTCCTGGGCGGCGGCTGTAAAAGCCGGTAACGCGATTGCGCCACAAGCAGCAGCAATCCATAGATGCTTGGTTTTCATTGTTTAAACAGGTGTTTTGTTAGACTTGAGTTTTTTGGTGCAGTGTTTTTGAAACCTTTGACAGTTGTTCCACTTTTATCAAAGTTTTATTCCTTAAACGCCCCGGGATTTTCATTTGTTCACGGAAAGTAGTATCTTTGTCCCTGTCATGAAAGACGAGGAACAGGAAAAGAAAGACGCACCTGCCACACCGCGGCGCAAACCCGCGCGGCGCTATCGTGTGGTGATTGTCAACGAAAATTCGGGGCGCAGGCTCTGGCAGGTGAAACTGCGGGGTTCACGCATCGCCGTGGCCGCCGTGGCCGTCCCGGCGGCAATCGCCTCGCTGATTCTCGTCATCCTGATGTTCACGCCGCTGGGGCGCCTGCTGCCGGGCCACCTGCGCGGATACCAGCGCGAGGAGGTGATGGCCGCCGCCATGCGGGTAGACTCGCTCGAGGCCCTGGCACGGAAATCGGACGCCTATTCGCGCAATATCATCAACATACTGACCGACAGCGTCAGCCCCCGCGAGGCCCTGGCCGGCGCCGACGCGCTTCCCTCGGTTGTCGACACCCTCATTGACGCCGGCGAGCGCGAACGCGCCTTCGCCGCCCGATTCGAGCAGGAAAACCGCTACAATCTGTCGGTACTGTCGCCCATCGCCGCCGAGGGCATGCTGTTCGAAAGTCCCTCGGAGACCGATACCGGCGCGGGAGGCGTCAATGCAGTGTACCGCGGCACCGTGGTGGGCTGCTTCACCGCCCCCGACGGGTCGCAGACCGTCATCGTACAGCACCCCAACGACTTCCTGTCGACCTACGCCAACCTTATGCAGGCCTTCGTCGAAAAAGGCGACAAAGTGGTGGCCGGACAGCGCCTGGGCCGCACAAGCGCCGCACTCCCTCTGGATTTCGGGCTCTGGCACAACGGCGCCCCCCTCGACCCCGCCCTCTATATCCCCGAATAAGCCCTTAAACTTTGCAAAAATGCCGGGAAAACGGCAAAAAATCGCTAACTTTGTGTGCGTTGAACATACGGCAACGCCGCGTTGTTGTAATTTAAAGGCGCGGAGCCATCCCCGGACGCGCACGCACGCCTGTAAATCAACACATTGACTCTACAAAAACCTTACTGACAAGATGAAACCAACACGTTTTCTCGGCATAGCCGCCATCGCACTTGCAGCAGTTGCGGCCCTGGGAGGTTGCAAAAAGGAACCCTTCCAGAAACTCGACGAGACCGTCAACGAAATCAACACGCAGATTGAAGATGGCAAGACGCCATTTGCCAACGACATCTTCACCGTTTCGTCGCTGAACTACGATGAAATCACCAACACGGTGAAAATCAACGTGCCCTACTCCGCAAACACCGGCAACGGCGCTTCGGCCAACATCGTCCTGATGGTCGTGAGCCGCTATGCCCCGAACCTCGACGCCGCCATTCAGGAGGCCGAGGCCAACGTGATGGTCTGCACCACCGACAGCGCCGGCAAGCCGGTCGAGACTCTGTTCGAGACTACGGCCGCCAATCCGCAGTAATCCCCACCCTCTGCGCGGCCTGCTGACTCGGGCCGCGATTCCCGACCAACCGATTATCACACAATGACGAAAAGAATTGCCGTACTGGGTTCCACCGGCTCAATCGGCACACAGACATTAGCCATCATCGCCCGTCATCCCGAACGCTACCGGGCCACGGTGCTGGCCGCCGGCAGCCGCGTCGACGACCTGATTGCACAGGCACGGGCGTTGCGTCCGGCGCTGGCTGTCATAGCGCGCGAGGACCTCTACGGGCGCCTGCGCGACGCCCTCGCGCCTCTGGGCATCGAGACGGCCTGCGGACCCGACGCCCTCTGCGAGGCAGTGACGCGCGACGACGTCGACATGGTGCTGACAGCCACCGTCGGTTACAGCGGCCTGCTGCCCACCGTGGCCGCAATCCGCGCAGGAAAAGACATCGCCCTGGCCAACAAGGAAACCCTCGTCGTGGCCGGAAGCCTCGTCACGGCGCTCCTGCGCCGGTCGCCCTCGCGCCTATATCCCGTCGACTCGGAACACTCGGCCATCTACCAGTGTCTGCGCGGCGAAGACCCCGAAACGGTGCGCCGCCTCATCATCACGGCCTCGGGCGGCCCCTTCAGAACCTGGGACGCCGACCGCATATCCCGTGCCAAGGCCGCCGACGCCCTGCGCCACCCAAACTGGTCCATGGGCGCGAAAATCACCATCGACTCGGCCACGATGGTCAACAAGGCTTTCGAAATCATCGAGGCCCGCTGGCTTTTCGACATGCAGCCCTCGCAGATTACGGCCGTGGTGCATCCGCAGTCCATCATACACTCGATGGTGGAATTCCGCGACGGCGCCATCAAGGCCCAGATGGGTGTGCCGGACATGGGACTGCCTATCGCATATGCCCTGGGCGAGGCCTCGCGCCCGGCGCCGGTAAGCGAGTTCTGCGACCTCATCGGCCGCGGACTCACCTTCGAGCAGCCCGACACCGACCGTTTCCCCTGCCTGCTGTTGGCCTCAGAGGCCCTGGAACAGGGCGGCAACTTCGCCTGCATAGTCAACGCTGCAAACGAAATCGCCGTAGCCGCCTTCCTGCGCGATGAAATCGGCTTCAACGACATACACACCGTAATCCGCCGCACCCTGGACCGCGTGGCCCGCATCGAAGCCCCCACGCTCGACGACATGGTGCTGACAAACACCGAGGCCCGCGCCGTGGCAGCGGACGTCGTCGCCTCCCTGAAGCAATGAAACAATAACCACACTCACATAAATGGAATCATTTCTCATAAAAGCGGCCCAACTGGTTGTCGCACTTATAATTCTGGTGACAGTCCATGAATTCGGACACTATATCTTCGCCAGGATTTTCGGCATCAAGGTCAACCGCTTCTACCTCTTTTTCAACCCCGGATTCTCCCTGCTCAAATGGGACCCCATGAAGGGCACCCTGCGGATTATGAGCCGCGACGACAACCACAGCTGGAAGACCATTCAGGTCTCAAAGCCCCGCACGCCGCGCGCCGACGGCAAACCCACCTGGCGCGACACCATCTATGGTCTGGGCTGGCTGCCCCTGGGCGGCTACTGCGACATCGCCGGCATGGTCGACGAGACCAAAAGCAGCAAGGACCTGGCCGAGCAGCCCCAGCCCTGGGAATTCCGCACCAAAGCCGCCTGGAAACGCCTCCTGGTAATGGTGGCCGGCGTGCTGTTCAACTTCCTGCTGGCCATCGTGATATACATCGGCATCGCCTTCCACTGGGGTGACCGCGTGGTGCCCTACGAGAACATAACCGAGGGCATGGACTTTTCCGAGGCCATGCATCAGGCAGGATTCCGCGACGGCGACATCCTGCTGGCCCTGAACGGACGCCCCATCGACGCCCGCGAGGTGGACAACGGCTGGAAATTCATCCAGCCCGGCGCCTCCCTGCGCCTGCTGCGCGACCACACCGACACCGTCGAGATTACCGTAGACCAGAAACTGTTCAACGCCCTCATCGCCGCCAACGAACCCTACATGACCATGCGTATTCCCGTCGTTGTCGAGGACGTGCAGGGGGGCGACGGAGCCGCAAAGGCCGGACTCCGCTCCGGCGACCGCATCCTCAGCGTGGCCGGCGAGCCGACGCCCTCGCTCTCCGAGTTCTTCCCGGCGCTGAAATCGCATTCCGGCACAACGGCGGCAATGGAAATCCTTGACGCCGAAGGGTCCGCCCGCCGCGCCGACGTCGAAATCAACGACGCCGGCAAAATCGGCATCATGCTGCGCCCCGCCGGAAAAATCTACGACGTAACCGAGGTCGACTACACCCTCTTCCAGGCCATCCCGCGCGGCTGGCACACCGGCGTGAAGCAACTCACCACCTATGTCTCGTCGATGAAACTCGTCTTCACCAAGGAAGGCGCAAAAAGCATGGGAGGATTCGGCACCCTGGGCAGTCTGTTCTCCACATCATGGAACTGGCTGTCGTTCTGGGAAATCACAGCCTTCCTGAGCGTGATTCTCGCCTTCATGAACATCATTCCCATCCCGGCGCTCGACGGCGGTTACACCCTGTTCCTGCTCATCGAGATAATAACCCGCCGCAAACCCGGTGAACGCTTCATCGAAATCGCCAACATGATCGGCATGGGCTTCCTGTTCCTGCTGCTCGTCTACGCCAACCTCAACGACGTCTACCGTCTGATTATCAAATAACCGCACAATGACAGAATATCCAATCATCAGGCTCCGCCGCGGAAAGGAGGAATCGCTGGGCCGCTTCCATCCCTGGGTGTTCTCGGGCGCCATCGCCTCGATACCCGACGGCGTGGCCGAGGGCGACGTGGTGCGCGTGGCCGCCAGCGACGGCCGTATCCTCGGCACCGGACACTATCAGATAGGCTCCATCGCGGTGCGCATCCTCGAATTCGGCGAGGCCGAAATCGACGCCGCCTTCTACACCCGCGCCCTGGAAAAGGCCTGGCGCATGCGCCGCGACCTCGGAATCGTCAACGAACGAACCGACGCCTACCGCCTTGTGCACGGCGAGGGCGATTTCCTGCCCGGTCTTGTGGTGGACATCTACGGCCGCACCGCCGTGGTCCAGGCCCACTCGCCCGGCATGCACCACGCCCGCATGACCATTGCCCGCTGTCTCACCGACCTACCCGGACTCGACATTTCCGGCGTCTACTATAAATCCGACACAACACTGCCCTTCAAGGCCGGCCTCGACCCCGTCAACGACTACCTCATCGGCTCTGCCGCCGGCACCGTGGCGATGGAAAACGGCCTGAAATTCAACATCGACTGGTTACGCGGCCAGAAAACCGGCTTCTTCCTGGACCAGCGCGACAACCGCGCCCTGCTCGAACGTTACAGCCGCGGCCGCAAAGTCCTGAACATGTTCTGCTACACCGGCGGATTCTCCGTCTACGCCATGCGCGGCGGCGCAGAACGGGTGGTTTCGGTCGACTCCTCGGCCAAAGCCATCGCCCTGACCGAGGCAAACGTGGCCATGAACTTCGGCGACGACAGCCGCCACAGCGCCGTGGCCGAGGACGCCTTCCGCTATCTCGACACCGTCGGAAAAGGCGCCTTCGACCTCATTGTGCTCGACCCGCCGGCCTTCGCCAAGCACCGCGGCGCCATTCCCAACGCCCTCAAAGGCTACCGCCGCCTCAATGCCGCCGGAATCTCCAAGGTGGCCCCCGGAGGCCTGGTGTTCACCTTCTCCTGCTCGCAGGCCGTCAGCCGCGAGCAGTTCCGCCTGGCCGTCTTCTCGGCCGCCGCATCGACAGGCCGCCGCGTCCGCATCCTGCATCAGTTGACCCAGCCCGCCGACCATCCCGTCAGCATCTACCATCCCGAAGGCGAATACCTCAAGGGCCTTATATTATATGTGGAATAATCTTTACCGACAAAATATGAACCGAATCAAAATCACAGCCGCGGCCTTCGGGCTGGCGCTGTCTGTCTCAACTGCAATGGCACAGACCGAAACTCCGTTCAACTATGTCGTGGACCGTTTCGCCGACATCGAGATTCTGCGCTATCCCGTGCCCGATTTCGACAAACTGTCCCTCGACCAGAAACGCCTGGTCTACTATCTGACCGAAGCAGCCCTCTGGGGCCGCGACATCCTCTGGGACCAGAACTACAAGTACAACCTGCCCCTGCGCGACCTCCTCGAGGCCGTCTACACCAACTACAAGGGCGACCGCAACGACCCGCAGTTCAAGGCCTTCGACACCTACCTGCGCCAGGTTGAATTCGCCAACGGCATCCACCACCATTATTCGATGGACAAATTCACGCCCGGTTTCAGCCGCGAGTGGCTCGAGCAGCAGGCCTCGGCGCTGCCCGCCGGCTCGTGGACACCCGTCAAGGCCCAGGTGATGGCCGCAATCTTCGACCCCGCCGTCGCTCCCAAGCGCGTTAACCAGGCCGAGGGCCAGGACCTCATCCTCACATCGGCCAACAACCTCTACGAAGGCGTCACCCAGGCCGAAGTCGAGGCATACTACAATGCCATGAAGAATCCCGCCGACACCACTCCCGTCTCCTACGGCCTCAACACCCGTGTGGTGAAGGACGCCGACGGCAACGTCACCGAGCAGGTCTATAAAATCGGCGGCCTATACGGCGACGCAATCGCCCATATCGTGCAGAACCTCACCATGGCCATGGCCTACGCCGAAAACGACGCCCAGCGCATGGTCATCGCACGCCTCATCGACTTCTACACCACCGGCGACCTCCGCGTGTTCGACGACTACTCGATCCGCTGGGCCGAGGACACCGCCTCGCAGGTCGACTTCATCAACGGCTTCATCGAGAGTTACGGCGACCCTCTGGGCATGACCGGCTCCTGGGAATCGATCGTCAACTTCAAGAACATTCCCGCAAGCCACCGCACCGAGGTGCTGTCGGCCAACGCACAGTGGTTCGAGGACCATTCGCCCATCGACCCGCGCTTCCGCAAGGAACAGGTCAAGGGCGTCAGCGCCAAGGTAATCACCGCCGCAATCCTGGCCGGTGACAGTTATCCCTCGACACCCATCGGCATCAACCTGCCCAACGCCAACTGGATTCGCGCCGCCCACGGCTCCAAATCCGTAACCCTCGAAAACATCACCATGGCCTACGACCGGGCCTCGCACGGCAACGGCTTCAACGAGGAATTCGTCATCGACGAACCCACGCGCCAACTCATGGACCGCTACCTGTTCATCACCGACAACCTCCACACCGATCTGCACGAATGTCTGGGCCACGGCTCGGGCCGCCTGCTGCCCGGTGTCGACCCCGACGCCCTCCGCGCCCACGGCTCAACACTCGAGGAGACACGCGCCGACCTCTTCGCACTCTACTATCTGGCCGACCCCAAACTGGTGGAACTCGGACTCCTCGACAACCCCGAGGCCTACAAAGCCGAATACTACAAATACATCCTCAACGGCCTGATGACCCAGTTGATGCGTATCGAACCCGGCAAGGACATCGAGGAGGCGCACATGCGCAACCGCCAGTTGATTGCCGCCTGGGTCTACGAACACGGCCGCAAGGACAAGGTGATTGAAATGGTGAAACGCAAGGGCAAGACCTACATCAAAATCAACGACTACGAGGCCCTGCGCCGCCTCTTCGGCGAACTCCTGGCCGAGGTGCAGCGCATCCGCAGCGAAGGCGACTATGAAGCCGGCGCCGCTCTTGTAGAAAGATATGCCGTCAAGGTCGACCGCCGGCTCCACGACGAGGTCCTGCGCCGCTACGCAACCCTCGACATCGCCCCCTACCGCGGCTTTGTCAACCCCGTCTACACCCCCGTATTCGACGCCAACGGCAACATCACCGACGTAACCGTCACCTACACCGAGGACTATATGCCCCAGATGCTGCGTTACAGCCACGACTACTCGGGCCTGAAACGCTGACCCGCATCCCACCCACGATACAAAAGGCCGCGCCCCCATCCCGGAGCGCGGCCTTTATACATTCACCACGACAATCCTCTTGAAATCAAGGATATTGCCACCCAATGCTCGATTTAATTATTTTTAACTAAAAAAATGCAACATCCTGTTGCAAAACGTATTATATTTGCGCAATTATTCATTCTCTAACCTTATAATACCATGATAAGGGTTATTATTGCAATTCTTGCGGTCCTGGCAACAATCTTGCCCGCCCGCTCAACAGACAACACCGTTTCCTCCAAACAATCCGCCTCACCTGTAATGGTTATTCCGGGAAGGACATGGTGGTATCATGCTCAACGATTATTTAACGGCCCGCTGCCCGCAAATAATTACGAATTTGGGATGCAAATCAGTGACGAAACTTTCGATACCAACGGCGCAAACTGGTACATGTTACAGATTACCCATAGCGCTATCTTCGACCCCGATTGGAATAATCCAGTATATGATGACACTGTCTATCCCGTTTGCTATATAAGAGAAGAAAATGGCCGAGTCTATGTATGGGCCGTCCCGAGAGATGAATATCATTGCGGATTTGAAGCGGTTGAAGAATGGATTAACGATTCATCATGTTGGCAACAATATTTTGAAAACCAAGACCAATTCCCCTGCGAAGTGGCCATATATGATTTCAGCACTCAGGGCGAGACTGCAACAATCGGCACTCAAACTGAACCGATAACTTGTTATATAATAGGGCGCAGAACTATTGAATCACATGGATATATATACGAGGAAAGAACCGAACATCACGACAAAGGCCGATTCCCGAATGATGATTATGTTGTAATAGAAGGCATCGGAGCGTATATGGGAGAAGGTAGCGTATGCCAATTATTGCCCGTACCCGTACCCGGCAACTTGATGGGTATCAATATTATACGCGAACCACAATTACGTTACGTGACCGATAAGGATGGAGAAATCATCTACGAAAGACATGGCGGCATGAGACTGTGGGACGATATGAAGAGCACCGTCTCAATCGAGACGCCCGCCTCCGAGACTCCCGTGGAATGGTTCAATCTTCAGGGCTTGTCTATTCCCAGGCCGTCCGCACCCGGAATCTACATCCGCAAGGAAGGCCGTAACGTTTCAAAAGTAAG
>CAJJOO010000006.1 GCA_905193395.1 uncultured Porphyromonadaceae bacterium | reverse complement strand
CTGTCTTCTGCACGTTGAGGTAGTTGACGAAGATGCCCTGGGCTGTCTCAGGACGCAGGTATACCTCCATGGCGCCGTCAGCTGTGGAGCCCATCTCAGTTTTGAACATCAGGTTGAACTGGCGCACCTCGGTCCAGTTGCGTGTGCCGCTGACGGGGTCGACGATTTCCTCGTCGAGGATAATCTGACGGAGGCCGTTGAGGTCGTTGGCGTTCATGGCCTCGGAATAGCGTGTGTGGACGGCTTCGCGGTGGGCGGCCACTTCGGCCACGCGGGGATTGGTCTGGCGGAAAAGGGCCTCGTCGAAGTTCTCGCCGAAGCGTTTACGGGCCTTTGCCACTTCCTTGTCGATTTTTTCGTCGAGGCGGGCGATGTGGTCTTCGATGAGCACGTCGGCGCGGTAGCGTTTTTTCGAATCGCGGTTGTCTATGAGGGGGTCGTTGAAGGCGTCGACGTGGCCGGAGGCCTTCCAGATGGTGGGGTGCATGAAGATGGCCGAGTCGATGCCCACAATGTTTTCGTGGAGGAGCGTCATGGCTTCCCACCAGTAGCGCTTGATATTGTTTTTGAGTTCTACGCCGTTCTGGCCGTAGTCGTAGACAGCCGAGAGGCCGTCGTATATTTC
Organism: uncultured Porphyromonadaceae bacterium; assembly: GCA_905193395.1. Taxonomy (GTDB): domain Bacteria; phylum Bacteroidota; class Bacteroidia; order Bacteroidales; family Muribaculaceae; genus CAG-873. The sequence continues at coordinate 12,693 of CAJJOO010000006.1, read as the reverse complement.
ACTTGACGGAAAGACAAAACCGTATTCCTTGGCGTGGGCAACGATTTTCTTGAACACATCTTCTTGTTGTGCCATTGTTGTTTGGAAAAATGGGTGTTTATGGTTGATATTCGGATGCAAAGGTACGTAATTCCGCTCCGACAGACAACAGGAGTAAGAGAATTTAACAAAAAACGGCAATAAGTGCCCCGCGCCCCGCTCGTCAGCGTCTGCGCCCGGACCAAAAAACGTGCCTCCCGCAAACTGTCGCGGAAGGCACGTGTATGGTTATAGAGACAGGAATCGGAATCAGAGGGCGATGCGGGTGGAGCGGCCGTCGGACGAGCGGATGATGTAGATGCCGGGAACCAGAGCCGAGATGTCGGCGCGGCCGTCGGTCACGGTTGCCACGGCGATGCCGGCTGTGTTGTAGACCGTGGCCTGCGGGGCGTTGAGGTGTAGGGTGTTGCCGTCACGGCCGGCGAGCAGGGGGCTTTGTGCGGGCTGCGCGACTGACTGCACGCCCAATGATTTGTCGCGCAGGGTGTAGACGGCCATGCCGTTTGAAGGGCAGTATTGGTAGAGAACATAATCGCCCGCGGCCTTGCGTTCGAGAATCAGCCAGTTGAATGTCGAGTAGTTGCCGCCTTCCACATAACCCAGGGTGCCGATGGGTTCGACGGATGTCAGAACGCGGTCGGCGGTGAGGTCGCGCACGGTGAAGCCGCCGCGGTAGTTTGCGCCGGAGTTGTGGACCAGAATGCGGTTGTCGCCTTCGCAGGCCAGGGCCATGCCGCCGGTGGAATTGCGCTGGGGCTGGGTGGTGGTGCTACGTCCGGTGAAGAGTTCGCTGCTCGTTCCGCCGTTGTATTCATAGATTCCGGCGGTACGCACCTGGTAGAGCCAGGTCTCGCGGTCGTTGTCCAGGGGAAGGATATATCCGGCTGTCGTGCCGTTGATGCGGAGCGTGGCGGAGGCGCGGGCATACTGGACCTTGCCGCCGGCGATTCCGATTATCGCCACGCGCGGCTGTTTGTTTGGGTAAAGGTAGATGTTGCCGCCGTTGCCCAGGAGGTCGCCGGAGGCATTGATGAAATTCACCTGTCCGTCGAGGGTGCAGTCGGCTTCGATTTCGACAGCCGTGCCGTAGTTGTCGGGACGTGCACCGGCCGGATATATGATGAAGCGGTGTTTGGTTCCGGTGCTTTTGTCGTCGCGAACGATGATGTTGCCGGCGTCGTCGCGGGTACAGCCCCAGCCGCTGCCTCCGGGAATAGAACCTATGCAGCCGGTGTTGTCGAAGATGTAGATGAGGCGGTCGGCGCAGTCGTTGACGTAGAACAGACCGTTGACGGCTGTACCCTGCTGGGCGTTGGTGCCGTGGATGTGCTGCGGGGCGTTGTCGGTGGTATTGGACAGAATCCATTGGCGTTCAAGTACCAGGTCGAGGGTCATCGGCGTGGCGGTGGAGGGCGGATTGAAGCGACGGCGGTCAATACCGTGGCCGGCTGCCAGGATTTCAAGGGTGATTGAGCCGTCGGCAGCGTCGGTCACGACGGCTGCGCGAAGCATTGCGGCATCGGCAGGAGCGGCGGTATAGGAGTCTGTAACGGGAATTGCGCGGTCCAGGCCGTCGGTGCAGTCGGCCACGAAGGCGCTGACGGATTCGTCGGCGTTGCGGACAGGGACAAGGGCATAGACCTTAGCCCCAAAACGAAAAAAAGCGGGGGCCAGGCCTCCGACAGTAGCGGGTGCTTCGGCCACGGGAGTGAGCGTGGCAGGTGTTGAGGCATGGTCGAAGGCATATTCCGTCGCCGCTGTCACCGAAGGCCCGGCAACCAGGATATTGTCGCGCGACGTGGGTGCGAGGCCCAGGGTGAAATCACTGCCCCAGACGGTATTGTCGGGGCCCGGAGCGCTGACAATCGATTGCGCGTCGCCTTTCACCAGACTTATGCGGGTAATCATGCCCGGAGCGTCGCCCTCGGCGGGACGTGTGGTGGCATAGATGCGGATGTCGTCGCCCTTGCCCGAAACTGCCAGGGCAGAACCTGTGGTACCGGCGGGAACGGGCGAGTCTATGTCGAGAATCACGCGGGGTGCTTCGGCGGGATTGTCCCAAAGGTATACCTTGAAACGGCCGGCGTTGAGGTCGCCGGGTGTGGGCTCGGCCAGATTACAGGCTGCCAGACAGCCGTCGGCGGTGCGGGCCAGGCTTCCGATGGCCTTGATGCCACCCTCCACGCCGTCGAGACATACGGGGTTGACTGCGCCATCGGCACCTATGATTGAGATGGCGTCGCCTTTCGTAGAAAGAACGGCCCATCCGCCGGGCAGGCGCACGGCGTCTGCTACGGCATCGGTCCCTGCGGGCCAGGCAGTGAGGGCGGATTCGCCCAGATTATAATGGCCGTGGACGGCGACGTCGCCGTTGCGGGGAAAGTCGACGGTGTTGGGAGGATTTACCACAGAGGGGTCAAGGTCGGGCAGATTGTGGCCGTCGAGGCGGTCGGTGGTGATGAAATCGCAACCCATGTTGCCGTAATTCAGGTAACCGGCATCGTCGTTGGTGGTCCACATGTTCACCTTCAGTCCTGCGTCATGGAATTTTTCGACGGTATCCTTGCCGAAATAGCCGCTCTGGATGTCGACGTCGATTTTCCACTGCACGCACCAGTCGAAATGGTTTTTCCAGTACTGACCGGTGAGGAATTGCAGGGTGATGTCGGGATAGTTGGTGCGGATGTATTCCAGACAGGGCTTCATGGAGGTGAGTATGATTACGCGGTTGCGCATGCCCATGTCGTCTATGGCCTTGATGAGGGCCGGGATGTGGGTCTGGTCGTTGTTGTTGATACCGGTGGTCCATTTCAGTTCCACCACGCAGCCGATGCCGGCGTCTTTTGCAATCTGCAGGTATTCTTCGAGCGAGCAGATGCGACCGGTGTAGGTTACGCCGCTGCGGGTCTGGGTGAGTGTCTCGCTCTGAAGTTGTTCGAGTGTGGCCGAGGCGATGGTGCGTGTGCCTCCGAGGCGTTTGGTGTCGTCGTCGTGCGAGCAGACGAAGCGTCCGTCAAGGGTGCGTTTGATGTCGGTTTCCAGGTAGTGATAGCCGAGTTCAACACCTTTTGTGAATGATTCCACGGAATTTTCAAGTCCGTAGCCGCTTCCGCGGTGTCCCACCAGCAATGGCTGGGCCCAGGAGGCGGCAGCCGAAATCAGCAGAGCCGCAAGGGTGACAAGTCGTTTCATGATAAAAGGGCGGTAGATTTAAGGGTTATTGCGCAAAGGTAGTGAAATGTCGCGTACCGGGCAAGATTTCAGCCGAAAAAATGCCGCCATCCCGTGTAACCGGGGCGGCGGCACAGATATCGCCTGGCCTTGCGGCGGAATTAGATGCTGACGCTGAGGGCGACGTGGACGTTGCGGGGGAGGGAGGGACCGTAGACGTAGCCCGAGTCGCGGCGCGAACCGCTGTCGAAATCGCTTTGGTAACTGTTGAAGATGTTGCCCACACCGGCCGAGAGGTCGAGGTCGACGTTCCCGGGCAGGCTGAAGCACCACGACAGGGTAATGCCGAGGTCGAAGAAGGGGTCGGTGACCACGGCGCGGTCGACGAGCGTTCCCGAACCGGCGAGGTGCTGCACGGTCATCGGGCCGGTGAATGTCCCGGCGGCGGAGGCACGGAGTTTGCGCCAGATGCGGGCGTTGGCGGTGATGTAGCCGTAGGTGTCGGGCGAGCGGAACAGGCGGCGGGCGGCCGGCACGTCGGGGTTGTCGCTCCATTGTTCCGGCGTCTTGTAGCGCGAGCGCTGCCAGGTGAAGCCGGCCTGGATGTCGAAGTCGGCCGAAATGCGGGCCTTTGCCTCGAAATTCATGCCGCCGACGGTGGCGCCGGAGCCGTTGTAACGTTCAAGGACGGCATTGCCTGCTGCATCGGGAGCAGCGAGTTGGCGCAGGGCGAAAACGTCGTTGAGGGTGGTGAAGAAGCCTTCGGCCAGGAAGTTGAGGCTGGCGCTACCGATGTTGAAATAGAAATCGGCCGAGGCGCTGACGCTGTGGCTGCTTTCCTGTTTCAGCCCGGGGGCGAGAACGGTGACGACGCGTTCGCCGCCGACAACGGCCACGTGGAAGTCCTCGTCGTAGGCCTGCGGCGAGCGGAAGCCCGACGAGTAACTGAGCCTCAGGTTGATGTCGGGGCGGGGATTGAAGCGCAGGTTGGCGCGGGGTGATATTATTACATTGTGAATCAGCGAGTGCTTGTCGGCACGGGCGCCTACCAGGATGCTCCATCGCTCGTTGCTCCACTGGTTCTGCAGGTATGCGCCTACGATGTTGATGCTCTGACGTGTGTTGTGGTCGTAGCCCAGGGTAACGTCGTGCAGGCGGTTGTGGGAGTATTCCAGGCCGACCACGAGTTCGGCCGGCATGAACAGCAGATGCCTCATCGAATGGGTCCACTGGCTTCCTGCGGCCACGGTGAGGTCGGTGGTGCGTCCGTAGGCATCTGGGTCCATGTCGCTGCCGTAGTAACTGTTGCGGCGCGTAGAGCGCAAGGCACTGTAAATGTTCAGGTGATTGCGGCCGTCGGTGTCGCGCAGGTCGAATGACACTTCGCCGGAATGGATGTTGTGGTCGGTCTGTTCGGCTATCATAGCCTGGTGTGGCGGCAGGTCGACGTTGTCGCCGCCGCGGCGCAGTTCGTGGGTGGTGTTGTATTCGAGGGTGAGTTTCGTCACGGACGAGGGTTTGTAGAACATGCGTGTGCCCAGGGTCTTGCTTTTGAGCATCGGGACTTCCGAGAATCCGTCGCCGTTATGGTCGTAGGCGTTGCGGTCGCGGCTCTGACCGTAGACCAGAATTCCTGCAAGGGTGTTGTCGGCCACTACCGATGCATTGAACGTGGTATTGTTGTCAAGACTCCGAGAAGGTCCGATAGACGTGAGGCTGTGGCGCATCTGCACGGTGTTTACTTCCGGCTCGCGGGTGATGATGTTGACGGTGCCTCCTATGGCAGAGGATCCGAACAGGGCCGAGCCTCCGCCCCGCATCACCTCGACACGCTCAATCATGTTGGCGGGGATATGCTCCAGGCCGTATACTCCCGCAAGGGCCGAGAACACCGGGCGCGAGTCAAGCAGAATCTGTGTGTAGTGGCCGTCGAGGCCGTTTATGCGCACCTGGGTGAACCCGCAGTTCTGGCAGTCGTTTTCGACGCGCACGCCGGGCTGATATACAAGCCCGTCGGCCAGTGTGGCGGCTCCGGCTCGGGTAAAGATAGCCGAGGGAACCACGTTCACCAGCGACGGACTCAGCCGACGCACCTGGCTGCTTTTCGAGGCCGTCACGACGACCTGGTCAAGCAGGAAGGCATCGGGGACGGCGGTGAAGTTGATTTCGAGGGTCTGCCCGGCGGCGATATCGAATGAGGTTGTATCGGTGCGGTAGCCGGTGCATTGTGCGCGGGCGGTGTAATGTCCGGGACGCAGGTTGCGCAGGGTGTAGTGGCCCGAGGCATCGGTCATTGTCGAGAAGTGAGTGCCTTCGAGACTGATAGTGTAATAGGGGAGATGTTCGCCGGTTTCGGCGTCGACCACATGGCCGTGGATATTGGCGTCGGAGAGCCGCGGCGCCTGTGCGGCGGCCCATGCTCCGGCCGCAAGGCACAGAGCGCAGATGATGAGTCGTGACATAATCGCAGGGTTTGCGCGACGGCTGCGGCCGCAATACCTGCGGCTGCCGTCGTGTGTTGGTTGAAAGTAAGTTGACGGAGGAGAGATACCGGCAGCGCCGTGAGGGGCCGGCCACATCGCGTGGCCGCACCTGCTGCGTAGAGTGGGGCGCTTGCCTGATTACAATATTACAATGTGATTATGCCGGACGGAGGTCCGCGGCGCGGAATAGCCCGCCGCAGGATTGTGACTGTGGCGGCGGGAACGCGGTCTGCTGCCGGAGCCACACTGACCGTAGCCGGGGCGGGCGCGGCTACGGGAACAGCGGCGGCGACCTGGCCTGCGGAGATGTTCAGCAGGTTGATGCAGCCCAACTGGGCTTGTGAGTGGGTGTGATTACCCGGCAGATAGGGGTGGGAGTGGGCAATGACGTTGCCGTTATCCAGGGTGTGGATGTGTGTGAAAGCCGTATTCCCCAGCATGAAGATGAGGAACAGCGCGGCGACCGTTATCGCCATTAGGCGTGTCAGCGTCTTTTTCACGCCACAAAATTACAAAATTCCCTCCGTTCCACGCTCCTTTCGCACACAAAATTGCCGAATGAGGCATATTGCCGTGAAAAATTGGGGTGTGGGATGGAGGTGAGGGAACCAAAAGAGTTCCGCAGGTGTTTTTTGTTATTATACCGCATTAATAATTATTAATAATTGCATCACAACTTACGCTATGAAGGATTCTGATAAAAAAGACCGTGACGAGGCGTTGGAATATCACCGCTGTCCCCGTCCCGGCAAAACCGAAGTCGTCCCCACCAAACCGTCAGACACGCCCCGTGACCTGTCGCTAGCCTATTCCCCGGGTGTGGCTTATCCGTGCCTTGAAATCAAGTCCAACCCCCATGCCGTGAACGAATATACCAACCGCGGCAATCTGGTGGCCGTGATTACCAACGGCACGGCAGTGCTGGGACTTGGCAATATCGGCCCGCTGGCATCGAAGCCGGTGATGGAAGGCAAGGCCGTGCTGTTCAAGATTTTCGCAGGGCTGGACGCCTTCGACATCGAACTCGACGCCTCCGACCCCTCTCGCTTCGTCGAGACCGTAAAGGCCATGACGCCGACCTTCGGCGGTATCAATCTGGAGGATATCAAGGCACCGGAATGTTTTGAAATAGAAAACCGCCTGCGCGCCGAGTGCGACATCCCCGTGATGCACGACGACCAGCACGGTACGGCGATAATTTCGGCTGCCGGCCTCATCAACGCTCTTGAATTGCAAGGCAAGAACATTGGCGATGTGCGTATGGTGGTCAACGGAGCCGGTGCCGCGGCCCTGGCCTGTACCAACCTATATTGCGCCCTTGGCATGAGGCGCGATAACATACTGATGTGCGACTCGCACGGGGTCATCACCGGCGACCGCCACGACCTGAATCCCTACAAGGCCCGCTTTGTCACATCGCGGACCGACGTCCGCACCCTGGCCGAGGCAATCCGGGGCGCCGACGTGTTCCTGGGCCTTTCCGTTGCCAATGTCCTCACCCCCGAGATGGTGCGTTCCATGGCGCCGCGGCCCATTGTGTTCGCGCTTGCCAATCCCGAGCCGGAAATCAGTTACGAGGCCGCCATGGCCTCGCGTCCCGACCTGGTGTTCGCCACCGGCCGCAGCGATTATCCCAACCAGATCAACAACGTTCTGGGCTTCCCATATATCTTCCGTGCCGCCCTCGACTGCCGCGCCACGGCCATAAACGAAGCGATGAAGGTAGCCGCAGCCCGTTCGATAGCCGCTCTGGCACACGAACCGGTGCCCGAGGATCTGGCCCGCGCCTACGGCGAGACAGACCTGCATTTCGGACGCCATTATATCCTGCCAAAGCCCTTCGACCGCCGCCTGTTGGTAACGGTGGCTCCGGCCATCGTCGCCGCCGCCATGGAAAGCGGCGTTGCCCGGCGCCGGATTACGGACCTGGTGGCTTACAGCGCCTCGCTCGAGAGCATAGTCTGCACCAACGACGCCCTGATTTCCTATCTTATCGCACATCGCAACGACTGCTGCGAACAATGCGCGCAATAGCCTGACGGGGCGACGGAGTCAAGTTTTTGCCCCGTTTTAGTTCTGCCTTGAAAATTTATTCCTAAATTTGTGCCCCATGAAACGTTCGGTATATTTCAGTACGGGGTTTGTGCTGTTCATTGCCCTGGTGATACTGTGGGTTCCCTGGCTCGGGGAGACTCTTTTCTACTCCAAAGGCGAGCCGCGGGAGGCGGTGGTGGCCGTGTCGATGCTCAATTCCGGCAACTGGGTCCTTCCTGTGTCGTGCGGCACGGAAATTCCATTCAAGCCGCCGTTTCTGGCGTGGCTGATAGCCATTTTCGCCGTGCTGTTCAACGGCGGCGTGGTCAATGAGTTCATCGCGCGCCTGCCGTCGGCCCTGGCGGCGATAGCCCTGGTGATGGCATCCTACGCATGGGTGCGCCGTATCCGCGGCGAACGTTTCGGCCTGTGTATGGCTCTGATTCTGGCCACGTCGGTCGAGTTCTACCGTGCCGCGGCAGCCTGCCGCGTCGACATGGTGCTGACCGCCTGCATGGTCGGCGCGATATACCTTCTCTTCGAGGTGCGGCAGCACCGCGGCGGCGACAATTTCTGGCGCTATGCCGTGGCTACGGTGCTTCTGACCTGTGCCGTGCTTACCAAGGGACCCATCGGAGCCTTCCTGCCCTGCCTGGTGGCCGGCCTGTACATGGTGTTCCGCGGCGATCCGTTCTTCCCCGTATTGGGTCGCATGGCAGCCCTGTGCCTGGCTTCGTGCGTTGTGCCGGCCGTGTGGTACTATGCCGCGTGGCTGCAGGGCGGCGACAATTTCCTGAATCTTGTGTGGGAGGAAAATTTCCAGCGCCTCACAGGCACGATGTCCTATGAGTCGCACGAGCGTCCGTTCTGGTACAACTTCATCACCATAATCGTGGGAATGTTGCCGTGGACCTTGCTGGTACTTATGTCGCTGAGCGCGGCCCGGCGCCTGGTCCAGCGACCCTTCAAGCCTGCCGGACTGCTTGCCATAACCGCAGTGGCCGCAGTGGTGATATTCTATTGCATACCCTCGAGCAAACGCAGCGTCTACCTGCTGCCTGCCTATCCCTTCATGGCCTATGGCGTCGCCTCTATCGCCGAGACCCTTGCCGAGACTCGCGTAAACATCGCCTATACCCGAATCCTTGCTTTCCTGGCTATCCTTGCGCCGTTTGTGGTGCTGGCCACTCAGTTCTTCCCCGTCAGCGGCTATTCGTTCACACCGGTAGGCTGGTGGGCCTATGTGCTGCTGGCGCTTCCGGTTGTAGTTGCCATCGGCTGGCTGATGCAGGCCCATCCGCGCGGAGCCATCGGCGGCGCGTGCCTCATATGCTGGGCCATGTACACCTGTTACGGTGGTGCCGTGATGCCGGCCTTTTTCAATCCGCTGAGCGACAAACCGGAGGCCGAGATGCTTGATGCACTCGCCGCCGACAGCACCACAATATATATTGTGGGTTCGCCGAAGAACCATTCCGTGGTCTATGCACTGAACTATTACATGAACGACCGTGTGCGGCGCCTTCCCGATGCGCCCACGGCCGATACCTGCCGCCAAGGCACTGTGTTGCTGTTTACACAGCCGGCCGATACAACCGGTCTGCCTAAATCGTTCCATCTGAGTCTGCTGAAAGAGCGCCTGAGCGATACCCGTCACCCTGCTTTCTTTGCTGTGAAAAAGACTGCTACGGTTGCCAAAAGCCAGCCTGAAGTCAAGGAAGATGCGGTTGCTGAGACCGTGATATCTGCCCCGACGGCTACTCCCGTGGCTGTCAGCGAGCCGACTGTCCGCAAGGTTGTGTCTGTCGACAGTGTGGCTCCGTCAAGGGTTCACAACGCGCCTGTCGTTCAGCCGGCAAGCAGACCGGTCGCTAGCGCCGACAGCGTTGTCGGCTCGGCGTCAGGCAATCCGGCCCCTGCAGTTGAGTCTCCCGGCCAGGGCCGTCCCTGAATCCAGGCTGTGCGGCAGCCCAGCGAGCGTGCCGGAATAATGTCTTTGCTTAAGGAATCGCCCGTCACAAGCACTTGCGACGGGTCCAGCCCCAGCACCGTACAGCCGATGGCGAAGATGTGCGGGTCGGGCTTGCGCAGCCCGATAGTTTCGCTTTCAACTATGCCTTTGAACAGGTCCCGCAGGCCGAAATCGCGCAGTACGGCGGCTATATTGCCGTAGAAATTGCTCACCAGCACCATCGGATAGCGACAGGCCAGCGCCTCGAGCAGCGGGCGTGCGCGGTCGATGTGCCGGCGTGCACTTTCGTAGCATTCCAGGGCCACTGTGTGTGCCGTTTCGTCGGCGAGTTCCGGTTTCAGGACACCGTCGGCCACAAGGCGTTCGGCCTGCAAGGCCGTCTTGATCAGCATTGTGTCGAGGAAGGTGAAATCCGGGTGAATAAGGTATTCCGCTTCCAGGCGGCGTTCGGCGGCGATGTATGCCGGGGCAAACTGACTGAAACTGAGGTCGGCTCCGGCCAGACGGTATTGGTCCAGAAGCACGGCTGCCCAATGGTCGCCCCCGGCGTCGAGAGTGCCTCCATAGTCGAAAATCAGGCCGCGGATGTCCTTGAAATCGTGTTCCATTTCTGCGGGCATTGTAATTGATGTCAGTCGTAGATGCCGGCGCGCAGGTCGGCCTCGAAGGCGCGGCATATCCCTTCGTGGCGGCGCACCATATAGGCCAGCAGGACGTTCAGCACCAGAATCTCGAAGGCGAAGTAAAGCCACGGCTGTCCGATGAACAGCGAGGTGAACAGAGCGATGGTGCGCCAGTTGAACGTCAGGATGTTTGTATATTTCATCAACGGCCTGGAAAGGCGGCGGAAAGCCTCGCGTACCTTCAGAGGCACATTGCCGTCGGGCCAGCGGCGACGCATTTCGGCGCGCAGGCTCTGCATGGCGGGCGAGAATACTTCCTGATTGGCTGTGTAGTTGGCGTAGAACCAGGTGGTTATCTTTCGCCAGACGTTGTGTTTCCAGGGCAGCGCGTTCCAGCGTCGGCGCAGGTCGTCGGCGCGGTCGAGTTCGCTGCCCTCGGCGCCTTTCACCTGCAACAGGTGGAACTGGCGGTAGTAGTCGGCCATGGCGGCCTGCTTTGCGTGGCAGATTCCGGTGAGGAGGGCGAAGGCCCAGATGAGCCAGGGATGGGCGCCGAAGAATCCGGAGGTGGCGTTCTCGCGCAGGCAGATGGCGGCGTAGATGGTCACGAACCATATGTCGCCGCTCAGCCCGTCGAGAATACGGCCCAGGGGGGAATAGTGGCCCGTCATGCGAGCCAACTGGCCGTCGCAACTGTCGAAGGTATTGGCCCATATCAGCAGCAGCATACCGCAGACATTTATCCACAGGTCGTTGAAATAGAAGCAGATTCCGGCTCCGATGCCAAGGAATATCGACGCTACGGTAACGGCGTTGGGGGTCACGCCGAGCCGCCGGAACAGATAGGCCCAGGCGAATCCCAGCGGACGGTAGAACGCCAGGTCGATGTGCTCTTCGGTGTCGAACGATTTGAGCGACTTGCGATACTGTTTCCTGAGGTCAACGAACATCGGCGGAGACGGAAGTTAGATGTCAGCGGGAAATGAAGCGGTCGTAACGGCTCATGAAGCGTGCGAAGGCCGGCAGACGCATCAGCCCGTATTCAAACAGCAGGTAGCCCAGCAGGGTGACGCCGATACCGCCAAGCACGTCAAGGATATAGTGGTGTGAGGTATATACGGCCGTGAACCATATTCCCAGACAGATGATGGCGCAGGTCAGACGCATCCACAGCGGGCAGCGCGCCCGCAGCGAATAGATGAAGGCCACAAGCATGTAGGCGGAATGGAGCGAGGGCATCGCGGCGAATACGTTGGCGTTGCGGGCATAGAGTCCGTGGAAAATGCCCAGCCCGGTCAGGGCATCGAAGCGCCCCAGTCCGGCAACCTCGCCCGGAGTGCCGGGAATCATCTCGAAGCCGTGCGAGGCCACGTACCACGGTGGTGCGGCCGGGTGGATATAGTAGCCGGCGAAGCCCAGCAGGTTGACCAGCAGGAATACGAGGGCGAAATGCAGATATTCGCTCCGCTGGCCGTCAAAATATAGCCATAGACCGAAGGCTATCGGCGCCGGCACCCAGCAGAGGTAGAAGAACCCTGCGGCAATATCCATGGCAGTGCAGTGGTGCAGGGCGAAGAATTCGTTGGGCGTCAGCATGCCGGAGGCTCCGGCTGCTATGCCGAACAATGATTTTTCACTTTCATAGAGGCCGCGGATGTCGACGGGGTTCACCTGATAGTTCGGTACGATGTTCATCCAGTCGTACGATATGCCGAATATAATGAACGGCAGCAGGGCTATAATCAGCCTGCGTGTGGGACCGCAGATGAAGAACAGTGCGAAAATCAGCACTGCCAGAAACACATGCTCCACCCTGAATCCCACGAACAGCGCCGTCACGACAAGCCATACGGCAAGCCCTGCGGCGCACCACAGAGCCTCTCGGGCAGCTGGCAGTTTGCGTTCGGCCGTCATGCTTCAGCGGTTTTCGCGGTCTTTGGCTATGAGCTGGCGCTTTGCGTAGCCCAGCCGCGCAAATGTGGTGAGATTGGCGAATATGGCGATGATGCCCATTGCGCTTATAAGGATGATGTTCGGGTCGAACTCCGACAGAGGGCTGATATTCATGCCTGTGATGCCGGTGGCAAGAGCGGCGACAGCTGTCACTACTACTCGCTCGGGGCGCTGCATGAAGCCGATTTTTCATTCTACTCCCAGACCTTCGGCGCGTGCGCGTGTGTAGCTCACCATTATGCTGCCTACCATGGCGAGGAAAGTGATAATAACGCCGCTAATCGAGCCGCAGCAGAAGAGAAAATATGTTATGCCGCCGAGAGTCAGCATCTCGCAGTAACGGTCGAGCACGGAGTCGTACATGGCGCCGAAAGAAGAAGCCATGTTGCCAAGTCGTGCCACCTGACCGTCAAGCATG
>CAJJOO010000005.1 GCA_905193395.1 uncultured Porphyromonadaceae bacterium | reverse complement strand
CGCCACCAACACGGGCAACTGGTCCGCCGCCACTGTGACGGGGCAAGAATCCATCGCCATAGTTACCGGCCGTGGCGCCCGCGCCAAAGGTACCCTCGGCTGCTGGCTCGTGCTTACCGAACGTGACGAAAACATGCACATCCTTGCAGTCAAGGCCGCCGCAGTCGACGGCAAGAAAATCAAGGCCGACACCTGGTACAAACTTGTCGGCGGCGAATTTACCGAATGTGAATAAAATCCAAACAACAATTACCCCATGCCACCCACCATCACAATCATCCTCGGCGTCATTCTCGCCATCTTCGCTGCCGCCCTTTGGGACGCCCGCCGCCGAGCCCATTCATGTAGGCCTGATGAATGCGTCAAAATATAAATGCTCGCGTTGTGGCGTCCGGGCCGTGGCGTTCTTCCCGGTATGGGAACTCGACCAGGAAGTCCCGCCACGGCCTTACTGCCGCCGCTGCCTCCATCGGGCAAAACGTGAATTCTTTCTCAAACTCATACCAGACAAAGGTACATGCTGACACTTGGATTTTGGTTTTCCTCTAAATTTTGTAATTTGCAAAGGTTATAGATTGTATGTTAGGTTTACATGTTTGACAATAACGAGGAAAATCTTGGCAGGTCCGCGTCGTGAGACGCGGCCTGTTTTTATATACTCTGAAAAATATCACATTTTCGTAATCTTTTTGCCTTCGAAATTTGTTTAATACGAAAATTCGTAGTAACTTTGTGGTGTCAAATTAAACAAGTACCCCACAATGAAAAAACGAAACGAAAAAATCAAACTGACCGAAAAAGAGGAGGAACTGATAAGAGCCATCCGAAATTATCAAAAGAGTTTCCCTAACGGTTATCCTCAGATGCTCTACTACATTCAGCAACTCGTCGACGAACTCACAGACCTCCCCTGACAATTCTCCCCTCCCTCTCTCGAAGAGAGGGAGGGAATTAAAACCCAATAATATGGAAACAGTCATCCAAGCAAAAAACTTCATCCCGGACGTAAAAAGCAAGATGTCCGACATTCTCGTGGCCATCTCCTGGCGCGAGATTGCACGAACTTATTTCGGCAAATCGAGTTCGTGGCTGTATCACAAACTCGATGGCATCGACGGCAATGGCGGCGCAGGGGGCTTTACTCCTGAGGAAGCGATGCAACTCAAAGGCGCTCTCTGCGATTTATCTGACCGAATCCGCCGCGCGGCCGACAGTATTTAACTCCGCCTTGTTTAATTTGACAAAGTCCGTCAAGGCCGGACCCACACCCTCGCCCATCGCGGCGGGGGTGTTTTGTTGTATGGATTAATTATTGTATATTTGTAACTGACTTTAAACAAAATCATGAGATGAATTTACACTTGGATATCCCGGATAAATATCCACGGCTCAAATACTTCGTTGATAATTACGATACACTTTGCAAGGCGTACAAAAACAAATTCGTCGTGATATGTGATGGCAGAGTAACATACTCGGCTCGCACTTACTGGGATGCAAAGGAAGAGGCGGAATATCGCAAATATAAATGCTATTCGATTTACGAATGTTCAGGCGACCCACAAAATGATATATGGGGACATGTTTCACCTCGTTGCACTCTTCTCCCATGTTGACTCTGACAATACAATATTCTGAGATGATGAGAGTTATCGAATCAGAGGTCGTAGTTTCTAATCCTTTTGGGAATTATTCGGCGAATACAATAGCAGTATGGGACACCGGAGCCATTAGCAGCGCCATCTCAGTTCATTTGGCCTCGACTCTCGGACTTTTAACAAATGTGGAAAAAAGACCTATTATGACTGTGCAAGGAATTTCTTATGTGGATTTTGCATCGGTTGAAGTCAAAATGGTACACAACATGCCTCCAATAAAATTAAATGTTGCTATCGTTGACAGCATAGGCACATCACCCGACCGCGGCATTTTGCTAGGTATGGATCTTATCTCGCAAGGCTCGTTTGCAATATCGAATAAAAATGGGAAAACTTTATTCTCTTTTATGATTCCTACTGTCGCCGAGATAGATTTCTACGAGTTGATGAATCGACATAGAAGAGAAACCTAACCTTTTCGCCCACCTGTGTTAAAGTCTCTTAAATGATTTGCCAAGTGGAAAACTTGTCGTAATTTTGTGGCGCTACATCACTGACAGTTGACTGTCTCGCACGGGCGCGGTTAATGCTCGACATCCGGACGGGCTTTTTTATGCCTGTTAACGACATAATTTTAAGGCTGTCCGTTCCGTATCCAAAAAGCGCTCGCAAGAGACGGCATCAGTGGTGTAGCAGCGGAACGGCAGCCGTTTTTTTTGTCTGCCTGCTACACCACTGATGCAATGAAAGCAATTGCCCTGTCGGCCCCGCGGCGCCGCAACCAAGCCGCCCGTTTCTCAATCTCCCGCGCCATCAGCGCCATGTTCTCGGCCCGCGTCTCGGCCGTCGTTGGTATCACGGCCACGGCCGCAATGTGGCTGGCCATCTTCACCGCGGCCGACGATGCCGCAGCACAGTCGGCCGTCGGCCGGATCTGCCTGGCCGCCCTCCCCTGGGCTGCCGTCTGGGCCGTCCGCGCCTGCCGCATGCCCTTACCCTCAGCACAGGAAGGAGGTGAGCAATGACACGCTCGGAATATCTCGTCAAGGTTATGGCAGTGATTTCCGGTGCCGACGTCCCGGAATCTTTGCCCGTCACCGCTCCCATCGTGGCCATGTTCGCCAGGGACTACACACCGGCCGAAATCGACGACCCGGAGGCCGTGGGTTGGACATCCCTGGAAATAGCCTACGCGCTCGAGGATATTTGTGCGCTTACGACGACGGACGTGGCCGTCACAATGGCATATCTTGGTTTCCGTCTCCGTGTCAATCCTCAGGGCGGCCATGAATGGGCCATGCGCAAGGCGCCCACGCCCTGCGAGGACGGCCCCACTCCACCCGAACAGCAATAAAAATTCTTTGAATTAGCCAGCCGGCATGCGCGCAGTTCCGTCGGGAGACGGGGCTGTCACGGGCATAATACGCCCCGGCCGGCCGAGGATTATACATGTAAGAACGTTTTCAATGTTTCATCGACGGGGGCACCGCCGCGACGGCGCCGCTCCCGTCTTTTTATCCAAAAACTTTCGTACTACCTTTGCAAAAAATGAAATTATCATGTCCCGGATAACATCCCCTACCCTCGCCTCCGTGATGTTCAGCGACCGGTTCTGCCGCCTGGACCTCACAGGCACACCCGACGGCACAGTGACGCTGGCTGTGGCAGTGGCGGGCGAGGGCACTGTTTTTGAAAATACATACATTGCCGACGCTGCCGGCCACGTCACGGTCTACGACCTCGACCGCGTCCTGGAAGCATACATCCCGGAGGTGTTCGCCTCCATCACGCTCAGCGTCGACGGCGCGTCGGCCATCGAGGGCGGAATCAAGGTGTTCAGCTGCGCTTCGCGCGTGGATATCCCGGCATCGTCGTTCCTGTCGTCGCGTTTCCTGACGGCATGCACCGGAACTCGCCACACCCTCGCCGGCTGCCGCGAATTGCTCACGGCCTATGTGGCGGATGGCGAGACAGCCACTGTGACGGCCGTATACCACTACGCCTCGGAGACGACAGGACCGGCCGGCAAAATCACGTCGCAGACTTTCAGCCTGGGCGTCAGCGCGGGCCTCAACACACTGGATGTGTCTCCGGCCCAATTCGTAAAGCCGGGCATGCAACTGATATCCTACACGGTGCAGTGTGGCCGGCGCCGCGCCGCTTATATGGTAATGGCGCACGCTCCGGAGGCGGGCGCTGCCTTCTGGTTCCGCAACCGTTTCGGCGCGCCGGAAACGCTGTATGCCCGCGGCATACGCTCCACGGAACCTGCATATACGCGCTCCACGGCCAATATCGGAGGGGAGACGCGCGTTTACGACATCACGGAAGTCGTGAGCCACAAGGTCTCGACCGGCCCGATGTCGGCGTCAATGGTCCCCGTGGCCATGGACCTTGCCCGCGCCTCCGAAGTCTACGCCTTGGACGTGCACGGCACCGCCGGGGCTGCCCTTCTTATCACCGACTGCGAAGTGAAGCACACGGACGATCCGGCAGAACTGAACATCCTGTCGTTCACCTATCGCCCTGCCTCTCGGCGCACAACGGAAATCGAGGCGCAGCCCTCCGTTAACACCTTTGACAGCACCTTCGATGACACCTTCGCGTAGACCCGACCGCTGCATCCACTGGAAGGATGCGTTCGCCCTGCTCGAGAGCGGGCAGCCCTGCGACCTGCGCCTGTGGAAACTGACCACAGGCGAAATACTTGTTTACCGCGGCGTGACCTGCGCCGGAACACATTGGCGCGGCGGAACACACCTCGTCAAGTTCCCGCACAGCCACGTGTGGCGCCGATTCCGCGACATAACACTATTCGAAATAAATGGATACGAAATTATCAGATGACAGAAACATGGCGGCCTTCGAGCAGTCGCTGACACCCGCGGGCGAGATTTACGACATCCGCGTGCCGCAAAACATGGCCCTGGCCACCGTCTCCGACTCGGCCGACCTGTTCGACGAGGACGCCTACCCAATGGACCCGCAGCAGGTTCCCGGGCGTCCGGGCATGCGCTACATGCCGTTCGGCTTCGACGACATGCTTCCCTACCGCCTGACCCGCACGATAGCCTCCGACGAGGTGCTGTCGCAGAACCTGTTCTTCAACATCCTCACAGCCTACGGCAGCGGAATGCAGTACGTCGACCGCGTCACCGGCAAACCTTCCGGGGACCCGGAAATCGAGCGTTTCATGATGCGGAATTCCATGCCGGAGTTCTTCCTTGAGCAGTGTACGGACATGAAATATTATTTCTTCTCCGTCGCCGTGATCATCCTCAACCGCGCCGGCACGAAAATCGTCCAGGTGCGCCACAAGGACGCCGGTTTCTGCCGTTTTGAAAAGGCAGACGAAAAGGGCCGAGTGAACCACGTGTTCTATGCCAACTGGCGCAATCCATCGGCCCTGACCCACGACGACGTCGAGGTGCTTCCGCTGCTGAATGAAAAGGACCCGCTGGGGCACCTGATGGTTCTCATGGGCCGCGAGCCGGGTGCCGACGGCCGGACCTGCGAACGAACGAAACGGCGCAAGTTTGCCGTGCTGATGAAATTCCCCACCCCCGGCAACCGTTACTATCCGTCGCCGTATTACACGGCAATCTTCCGCGGCGACTGGTTCGACCTCAAACGCCTTATCGGCAAGGCCAAGAAAGCCAAAATCCGCAACCATTCTTCGCTGAAATACCAGGTGGAGATACACAAGGACTACTGGCCCTCGATCATTGCCGAGGAACACCTTACGGACCCGGTAGCCATTGCCAAACGTATCAAGCAGGAAAAGGAAAACATCAAGAACTTTGTCACCGGCATCGAGAACTCCGGGAAGGTATGGATTACCGGCTATTACATCGACTCCTACGGCAAGGAGCAGCGAATGGTCCGAATCAACCTTATCGATACCACCAAGGAAGGCGGCGACTGGAACGACGACACCGAGGAGGCCTCGAACATGATATGTTACGGCACCAACATACATCCAAACCTGGTCGGAGCCACTCCCGGCAAGAGCCAGAGTAACAACTCGGGCTCCGACAAACGAGAACTTTTTACCCTCAAAGAGTCGCTCGAGACGGCCTTCCACGACATGCTCTCGAAGGTCCACAACATTATCATTCATTTCAACGGATGGGAACGCAAGGTAAAACCATACGTCCCCATCATCCTGCTTACAACACTCGACAAAAACACCGACGCCGTGCGCAAGAACCCGGACGGTACAGGTGACAATCCTAACCAATAAATAATCAACCACAATGCAAATCACAATTGAAGACCTGGTCGGCGTATGTCCGGCAACAATGGCCCCGAATGAAAGCATTTTCGATGCCATCCTTCCTCAGATTGACTACGAGACTGCCCGTACACGCGGCATCGTTACTCCGGAACTGTTCGACTCGCTCGACGACATCGAGGACCGGGTCCAGAATCCGAACTACGAGCGCCTGTGCGCGCTGGGCCTCAACGTCCGCAAATACATCTGCGCCACGGCACTGATACGCCAGATACCGTCGCTGGACCTGGTGCTGACTCCTACCGGCTTCGGCGTCGTAAGCAACCAGAACGTCGCCCCGGCCTCGGCAGAACGCGTGCGCTCCCTTACAAATGAACTGCGCTATCAGGCCGACCGCTACCTGGACGAAATCCTCGACGGCATGCGCTCCATGTGCGACGTTACCCGCTCGACAATGGCCGACGACTTCGTCACGCTGTTCTGGAAAACCGACCATGTGCGCCTGTTCGGACATCCACACCCGACGCGCAACGACCTCGACGAACGTATGCCGAAAATTATCCCGGCGTCCATGAAGATCCGCGAACTGATTTCCCCGGAACTTTACGACGCCCTGATAAAGGAAGAGGCAAAAGACGCGCTGCCTCCGGCCCGCGGTAAACTCGTCGACCTGTGCCGCCGCGCTATCGTTGGCTACTGCAACAACGACTACACCGCCGAGATGTTCACTCGCTCGATACTCCTGTTCCTCGAGGACAATATCGACTACCTGCCGGAATACTACGATTCCCGGACCTTCGAGGCACGCCGCAAACTGCGTTATGAAAATGAAAAGGACGACCCGTGTTTCTTTTTCGGATAAGCCGGCCCCGCGCCTGTCGATAACACTGCCGCAGTGCTGGGCAGACCTCGATCAGGCAGAACTGCGGAAAGTATTTGAAATCCGCGTCCAACTGGCCGGAGAACCGGCCGGAAAGGTTTACCTGCACATGTTCCGATACTTCACGTCGCTCCATGTGCTGCGCCGTGAAGGCGGCGTATGGCACTGCTGTGTGACTGCGCGGCGCGGCCGTCGTGTCCGCTCGATCATGTGCGACTTCGCCCTCGAACTGTTGGCCGAGCAACTGGAGCCTCTTTCGTTCATAGACTCCCCGGGGGATGTCCCCGTGAGACTGTCCCGCTGGCACGGCGCACAGGCTGTCGACGCCGAATTCCACGGCATCTCCTTCGGTGATTACCTTCGCCTGGAAAACCTGTACCAGGGATTCCTGATGTCAAAAAATCCGGCCGCACTCGACGCCATTGCCGCTATCCTATACCCGGGAATCCGGCGCAAGTACATCGACGAGGTGTTTGTGATGAACCTGCTCCAGTGGGTGGTGCAGGTTAAGAGCATGTTCGCCGGCATGTGGCCAAACTTTTTTAAGCCGGCGGCCTCGGGGACTGCCGCCCCGAACATGGTGGAGGTGATGAATAGCGAAATCCGCGCACTCACCGGCGGGGATATCGCCAAGGAGGACGTGATTTTCGCGTCAGACTGCTGGCGCGCGCTCACGGAACTGGACTATCTGGCCAAGGACGCCGAAGAAATGAAGAAACTAATAAGCAAACACAAATAACTCATGGACGCACGACATTATTTTGACTCCGAGGCTTACTTCCGGAACCTGTGTGAACACAACATCCTGGCCCGCGATAACGGCTTCAAGTTCTGCACCTGCTCAGGCATCGAGTCGTTGCAGGGGCCGCTGGACCGGTTCAAGACCGCCAACGCCTTCTTCTGCATCGACGACACGAATGATGGCGCCGTTACGCGCGGACGCAGTGGCGGATGGTTCAAACGTCGAACGTTTACCGTATTCCTGCTGCATCGCTACCGGCTGCGTGACGAGGCCGACCGCAGCGCACGCCTGGCCGTGTGTCGCGACCTGTTCCGGCAACTGCTGTCGAAGATGATTGTTGACTCGGACGACCTGAGCAACGAACTGATATATCTCAACACCGGCGGAGTGCTGTCCCGCGAACTGGGCCAGTACTTCATGAACGGCTGCACCGGCCTTTATTTCATGATCGATGTCGACGAGCCTGTCGACCTTACCTTCAACTCCGAAGAATGGACATAAAAGATAGGGTCGGCCTATATGCCCGGGCCTGGGACGACAAGCAATTGCAAATATGGGAGGAGAAAGTCCGCGCGCTGGAGATAGTTGCCTCCGGCAAGTTTGTCCAGTCGTTCAAGGCCGCCATAACCGGGCAATTCTCCGGGTCGCCGACCATGGAACTGACCTTTCTGCGCTACGGTATCTATCAGGCCCGGGGCGTCGGAAACTTTTACTCGCACGACAACGGCGGCGACCTGCGGTTCCTGGACCCCGAGTATCGAAAGGAAAACAAACTCGATGTGCCGCGAAAGCGAGGCCCAAAATGGGGCGGCGGAGAGACGTCCGGCAATCCGAGGGAACGCCGCGACTGGTATTTCCGCAAACTTTATATGTCAAACAGAGCACTTGTCGAGGACTTGGCCGGCATCTTCGGCGACCAGGCCGCGCACGTTATCTGCGAGGCATTAATGGACGAGCGCAACGTCCCGTGATTGTGTAAGAGCAACTGCGGCCGGCTGTCTTTTTATGGCCGAAAGTCTGTTCCCATCTTTGTGGCGTAATCAATTTCACGCGCAATGGACAATACCCAGAAATTACTCGAAGCGGCGGCCGGTATCCGTGACGCCGTCCTCGATGGCGAGAATACCGCCTCCCGTGTCGGTGCAATGTTCGTCTCGATTATCCAGGCTATGCAGCATTTCCCGGGACAAATGGTCGACGCCTCGACCATAAAGTTCTCAAACGGGAAGACCGCTACACATATCACATTTAACATCATCGACAGCGCCGGAAAAACATCGGCGGTCGATATTTCGGTGCCGGCAGTTTCATCGACATCCGCAGGGCTGCTCACGCCGGAGAAGGCCGAAGAATACGACGCTGCCGTTACCGATGTTGCGGCGATAAAGAAGCGGATGCCGGGGTCGGAGAAGGGGTTGCTGCTGTCGGGTTTCCGGCACGGGCCGACGACTGAGGGCGTTACGTTTATTTTCGATGCTATCGGAGCGGACGGGACAATCGTGCCGCAGCAGATTCTGGTGCCGCTGGTTTCGGCGGGGTCGCCGGGTGTAGTGACGAAGGCTCAGATGGACGCGGTGACCACCAAGGCCGAGGAGGCGAAGGCGGCGGCAAACGAGGCTAAGAGTACGGCGAGCATTGCGGCGAGTATGGCGGATGGTGCCGGTACGGCGGCTAACGAGGCTAAGGTGACGGCTCACAGTGCGTCGGTTGCGGCCCAGGAGGCGAAGGGCACGGCGTCCCAGGCGAAAAGCACCGCCGAAGGCGCGGCGACTACGGCTGACGCGGCGAAGGCAGCGGCCGATGGTGCGGCCAAGGGCGTAAGGGATATAAACGCAGTGGTGGGCGAGCCGGATGGGATTGCGACGCTGGGCACTGACGGTAAGGTGCCTGTGGAGCAGGTTCCGGCGCTGGGTTATCTTCCGCTGACGAAGGTTGTTGGGGTTGATACGCAGGCGCACATAGAGGAATCAATCGACCTGGGTTATACGGGCGCGGGAATTTATTTCGTGACTGATTATAATTATGGGGAGGGAGCGTTCTGCAAGGTGACTGTGACGGATGGTGTTGTAGATTTTGACGATGACGGGGCGCAGCCTTCGGACGCGGCGTTGCAGGGGTATTTCCTGGAGACGTCGACGGGGGCGCTGTGGCAGATGGATGCCGGGGAGTTGGTGGAGGTTCCGACGCAGGATGCGCTAACGGAGGTTACACAGAAGGCGAAGTTGGCGCTGTTTGTGGATATGTGGAATCAGGCATGGGGGCAGTACGGCAAGTATGACCCCGAAAACGCCCCCGACGCACAACATCCGTTCATGGGCAACGAGATATGGATGACGTACGAAGAGGCGGTGGATGTCATCCTTGTCTCGGATGTTAAAACACTGAGTCAAACAACTGCGGCATTTAAATATCTGAGAGCGTCAGATACGCCATCGCCCAGGACGCTTCTGCCTGTCAGGATATATAGCGCGAATATACAGTGGCTTTTCGGGAATCAGTCGCGACTGGAAGTCGTTTCGATTTCTCATTATACCTCGCACGATGCTGCGGCCTTGGTAGCTAACTATAACTATTGCTTCGAGGGATGTTTGTCTTTAAATAAAATCATAGGCGCACTGGACTTGCAAGGTGCGCCAACCGGGAATTTCTGCACACGAGATATTCCTTTGGAAGAATTTTACGTAAAGACAAACAAGTCATTGCAATTCGGGCATTTCCCAAAAATCTCCCTTGCCTCGCTGCAATACATGGTGGAAAACGCTGCAAATACGTCGGCCATCACTATAACAGTCCACCCCGACGTCTATGCCAAGCTCACGGGCGACACTACCAACGAGGCGGCTGCGGCACTGAGCGCTGAGGAACTGGCGCAGTGGCAGGGGGTGGTGACGGCCGCAACGGGGAAGAGTATCACGTTTGCCACGGATTAGGACAGAAGAACAGAAGGATTTTTTAAGAACAGAAGTTTTTATCTCTGACATATAGACAGATTATTCTTTAAGATAGATAGTTATGGATAAGAAGCGATATTATCTGGATGATTTCGTGCTGGAGGTTGCGTTCGGGGCTGATGCTCTGCCGGATTGTGATTTCCAGGGTGAGGTTGCGAGTGACGGCGGGGGGATGCGTGTGAAGTTCGGCCGTGTGTCCGGGGAGGCGTATGGCTACCGCGCGGGTGAGCAGGCGAATGTAATTGAGGTTGCGTGTGACCATCACGGTATGATGCCGGGGCGTCTGGGGATAAGGGTGCGCTATGATTTGCCGGATGTGTCGTTGCCGGACGGGATGCGGCGGATTGTGCGGGAGTATGGGACGGATGTGCGGCTGACGTCGGAGATGTCGGCGGGGTGCGTTCCGGGGCGTATCGAGGTGACGTTGTCGGCGCCGTTTGCGCTGGTGCGCGATACGGATGTTTACGCTGAGGTGCTGGATAGGGTTAACGGTGTACTGGCGGGGCTGCTTGACGGGAGCGGCGAGGCGGGGAAGCCGAAGAAGAAGGCGAGCAATTTCAGAATCAGCCAGTGGCTGACACCGGGGATGATGCGCAACACGGCCCGTCCGGGGATGGTGTATGATGCAAGCACGGGGGCAAATGGGATTGACTTCGCAAGTCCGTGGAGTGTGTCCGAAACGTGCGTGATGTTGCTGAATACATCAAAAAAAGAAGGGACCATAGCCCTCTCAAAATTGTTCCCAGGCGGGAAATTCGGGGAGACAGATATTATTGTTGCCCCACGAATTCACGGCTGCACTAATCTTCAGTGGGATTATTATCCCAGCCTCGGAGAGGTTTCATACCAATGGGATAAAATGGGACCTGGTGTGAGCAATAAGTTTGCGCTTATGGTTTTATTCCGCAGACAAAACACCTACACGACACAAATGTATATCGACGAGGGAGGGAGGCTGCGCGATAATCACGAGCCGGTGTGCTTCCGTCCCGCGCCAGAATGGGCGGGACTTATAGGGTTTATCAAACCGACAGACGAAGATGAAGCCGCATACGCGGCCAAACATCATGATGCGGAAAGTTACCGTCCTCACCGTATGGTGAGACTACACTGCCCGGACGGCCGACGAGTCGAAGTGAAGTATTTGCACAGCAAGGGGAGTCAAGGACAGGCGAATCCCAAAAAGAGTTGTTACTGGCAGCATCCTCACGGATGGTCTTTCACAGGCAAACACTTTCTGAGAGTTCGCGTCGTGACTAAACGAGGATTACGCACGCCGTGGCATATTTGCCAGAAGGTAGGCCCCGGGAATAGGCAAAACACCTTTTTTAAAGTGGTGCAATAAAAAAAAGCCCGACTGTCTGCGATGGCTCGTCGTTCCCAAAAGGCGAAGACTGCAGCGCGTCAGAAGTGGGGCTGTCACAAAGGTAGTAATAATATTTTATCCACCAAAGGAATATGGAGAAAAAAAGTTCGGAAAGTGTTGCGCGGATAAGTGCTGTGGCTACGCGGACGGTTGAGTTGCTGCGGAGCGTTGCGGAGGTGCTGGCCGAGTTGCGTCGGTTTGCGCGTCAGTTGGGCGTCGAGGGTGCGGAGTCGCTGCCTGCACTGGGCGCGGTTGATGCCCTGGCGGAGCGTGTGCTGACGATGGTGAACGGCCTGCGGGGGGAGGTTCGTGATGCTGTTTCCGCGACAGAGGAAGCGACACAGGCGCTGCAGACGGCTGTCACGGAGACTGCAGAGCGGGTGGAGGCTGCGGAGCAGCGGGTTGATGATTTGGAGACGCAGGTTGACGAAACGCTGACAGGCGCAAAGGCATATATTGAAGGTCCATATAAGGAGAATCAATTGAATCTCTGTACTGAATTACCCCGCGTGAATGGCCGACATTTTACGAACACCACAATAATTCCCCAAGCCACCGCTGAACACGCGGGTGTGATGACTGCGGAGCATGTGCAGCGGCTCGAGGCTGCGGAGTCGAAAGCACAAGTTGCGGAGTCGACGGCCAAGGCGGCGATTGGGCTGGCCGAGGCTGCGAATCCGGGCTGTCTGATGCCGGAGCATGCGGATTTGCTGCCGCTGCTGCCGCCGAAGACGATTGCGGAGAATTATCCGGACGTGGTGGCGATTGTGGAGCCGAAGGAGGCGTGGTTTGCGTTCGGGGCTGTCACAAGTAATACTCGTTCGGTCGATGTGCTGGTAAAGGTTGAGGACGGCATCCTGCGCCGCAGTCAGTTGCCCGAAGGCAAGGACGGCATATACCTGTATAAGATGGATGAGGTGAAGTTCATGAACCTGCAAGGATTTAAGCGTGTGTCGTCGGGCATCCAACTGACGGAGGCACAGCAAACGGAGTGGCCCGCGCAGAAGTCGCCGACGATTATCGACGGTTTTGTGAACATGGAGGACATCACGAACATGTATCATGCCTTCGGTAACACGGGCCTGGTGGAGGCACGCGGTGACTGGTCGGGGCTGAATGAGAAATGTACAGTAATGGAGGCATTGTTCGGCACGTGGAAGCCTACTACAACAGTCCGAGTTCTCCCGGAAAAGATAGGCACAGCCAAGGTAGTGAGCATGAACGCCATATTCAGCGCGACGGCGAAGGTGGCGCGGTATCCGGAACTGGATTTTGCCTCGTTGGTGAACTACGACCAGTGGCAGATTACGGCATATCAGTTCCCGGGCGACCCTGTGCCGGATTATTACCCCGGGGAGGTTCGTGCGCGCATAAGGAATTTCGGGGCGCAGCCTACGGCATACAACAACGCTTGCTTCAACCTGCTGAAAAACTGGAACATCGACGATGTAATGTATACCTTTGATGAGGCGGCGGTTTACCGCCAAAGAACCATCGGCGTGCGGTTGCACGGGCATGTTATCGAGCGGCTGACAGACTCGCAGAAGGCGCGTATTTCGGCGAAGAATATCACGATTTACCGGATGGATATTTTTATAATACAATGATTTAACCACAAAAATATAAAGACTATGAAAGCGATTAATGTAACGACATTGCTGGCCGACGAGGGGCACGTGTTGACTCAGGCGGCTGACGTGGAGGCTGCGGGCCAGGAGCGGTTCTACACGACGGAAATCATCCTGGGCTGTAACGACAGCGTGGAGAATTACAAGGAGGTGCCTGTGGAGGAGGCCCGAAAGAAGACAGTAGAACAGACAGAAGAACAGAAGAAGACAGAAGAACACAAGGGGGAAGAAGAACAGAAGGCGCCCGCGGTGGAGGGGCCTTTGACAGAAGGACAGAAGGTGGAGGAGGCGCCGGAAGATGTTGAATAAGGTGTGGGGATGGCTGGGGGCCTCGAACCGCTATAAGCACCTGGCAGGCGGCTTCGTTCTGGGGCTGCTGTCGCCTGGGGCCTATGCGGC
>CAJJOO010000004.1 GCA_905193395.1 uncultured Porphyromonadaceae bacterium | reverse complement strand
CCGAACTGCTGAACTGGGCGACGGACCTGGTCCTGGACTGCGGCCTCCAACTGGCACCCGACGTGGACATGGCAATCCTGAACAAGGGAGGCCTGCGCCGCGGTCTGCCCAAAGGCACCGTCAACGAGGGTCAGATAATCACCATGATGCCGTTCAACAACCGCGTGCGCGTGATAGACATCAAGGGTTCCGACCTGCTCGAGGCCTTCAACGTGATGGCACGCGCCGATGGCAACGGAGTGAGCCGGGGTGTCGAAATCGTTTACGAACCCGGTGAGGACGCGCATGTCGAGAGCGCCGTAATCAACGGCAAGCCCCTCGACCCTAACCGCACATATCGCGTTGCCACAATTGATTATATCGCCAACGGCGGTGACTACATGTCGTCGATGAAACGGCACACGCAGGTTGCCGAAAGCCCCACGGTGCTGTACCGCGACGTCCTGGACTATCTGCGCCACGGCGCCGGAAAGGGCCGCACAATCAATCCCGACGGCACGGTGCGCATGCACCCCGAGAACGACTGACGCCCATGTAACGTGCATGAAAAACAAGAAAATAACACACTATACCTGATAAATCCATACCATTAATCACAAGATGCTGAAAAAAACAACTGTCGTGGCGCTGACGCTGGCGTTTGTAACGTCGGCCGGCGCACAGGGAATCATGGAACGTGCCGAATCGCCGGAATGTCGCCGCTGGGTTGATTCCGTATATAACACACTGACCGAACGCCAGCGCGTGGCCCAGATGGTTTTTCCGAAAGTGATACCTGCCCAGGGCGAGAAAACCAAGGCACTGCTGCGCCGCTATGTGCAGACCAACGGCGTCGGAGGCCTTCTGTTCACCTCTGCCACGCTGCCGCAGTATATCGAGATGGCCAACTATGCCCAGTCCATATCCAAGGTGCCGCTGATGATGACTTTCGACGGCGAATGGGGCCTTGCGATGCGAATAGCCGACACGCAGAAATTCCCCTGCAACATGGCGCTCGGAGCCATGGGTGACACCGCGCTGATGTATGAATACGGTCGCGAAGTGGGCCGTCAGATGCGTCTTGTGGGCCACCATGTGGACTATGCTCCGGTGCTGGACGTGAATTCCAATCCCAACAATCCCGTGATAGGCTACCGTTCATTCGGCGAGGATCCGGCCCGTGTCCAGGCACTCGGCACCGCCTTCTCGCGCGGACTCGAAGCCGCCGGAGTGCAGGCCGTGGGCAAGCATTTTCCCGGCCACGGCGACACGTCCACCGACTCGCACAAACAGCAGACCGTGGTGAAACATTCTGCCGAGGTGATGGAGCAGGTAGACCTGCTGCCCTATGTCGGATTTATTGAAAACGGCCTTTCGGGCATCATGACGGGCCATATCGTGGTTCCGGCCCTCGACCCCTCGGGCCGTCCCGCCACGCTGTCGCGGAAAATCACCACCGACCTGCTGCGCGGCCGCATGGGATTCCGCGGACTGATACATACCGACGCCCTGAGCATGAAGGGAGCCGAGTACAAGAACACAAACCCGGCGGTCGAGGCCGCCTGGGCCGGAGCCGACGTGCTGGAATCGTCGCGCACGCCCATGGAGGACATAGACCTGATAATGCAGGCAGTGGCCTCGGGCCGCATAAGCCGTGCCGAAATCGAGGAACATTGCAAGCGAATACTCAGTTACAAATACGCCCTCGGGCTGAACGAATATCGCCCCATCGAGCCGGAAGGCATAACCGACAGCCTCCACACACCCGAATGTGAGGCGCTGATGTCACGCCTGGCCGCGGCATCGATGACTGCCCTGTGGAACCGCGGCGACCTGCTGCCCCTGGGCAATCTCGACAGCCGCAGCATCGCTGTGGTGAACATAGGCGATGTGGCCGACAACAATTTTGCCGACATCTGCCGCCGCTATGCCCGTGTGGACGTGTATGCCGCGCCCGACAACCATCTGAGCGCCGCGCAGGTCGAGGCCATCGGCAAGCACGACGTGGTGATTGCCGTCGTTTACGGCGACAACGCCCAGTGTCGCCACACCTACGGCCAGTTGGCCGACATGCCGCATCTGGTTGGCGTGTTCATGATGACGCCCTACAAGATGAGCAAATTCAAGAAGGCGCTGGAAAAGACGCAGGCCGTGATTCTGGGCTATGACAACCTGCCCGAGATGCGCGCCGCGGCCGCTATGGCCGTTTTCGGAGGAATCAACGTGAGCGGTACGCTGCCTGTGAATCTGCCCGGCGTGGCGAAAATCGGTACAGGCGTGAAGATTGCCAAAAGCCGCCTGGGCTATGCGCCCCTTGCGGCCGAAGGCATAGATCCCGCCCTGAGCGACTCGGTCGACAGCATCATCGGCCGAGCAATTGCCGCGGGCGCCTTCCCCGGCTGTCAGTTGCTGGTGGCACGCAACGGCAATGTGGTGCTGGAACGCGCCTACGGCATGACGACAAAGGGCGGCGAGCCTGTGACACTTTCCACCGTCTACGACCTGGCCTCCGTGTCGAAGGCCACCGGAACGCTGCCCAGCGTGATGAAAGCCTACGACCTCGGTCTGGTGGACCTCGACGCCCCCGCGGCCACATATATTCCCGGCCTGCGCGGCACGGCCAAGGATTCCATCACCGTGCGTCAACTGCTGTATCACGAAAGCGGCATGCCCGCATCGCTGAACATGTTCGACGTGATGATTGACACGGCCACATACAGCGGACGGCTCATATCGCCCCGCCGCGACGCCGGCCACACCGTCCGCATCATGGAAGGTGCATGGGGGCCTGCCTCGGGCCGCGTGCGCAGCGACATCGTGAGCGCCGTGCGCAGCGATTCCACTCCCTACGAAGCCGCAAGCGGCATGTGGGTAGGGCAGGCTGCCTTCGACACCATCATGGGCCGAATTTACAACATTCCCCTGCGCAAGAACCGCCGCTACAACTATTCATGCCTGAATTTCTGCCTGCTGATGGATATGGAACAGCGTGTCACGGGAATTCCTCACGACCGCTTCGTGACCGACAGCATCTGGGCGCCCTTGGGTGCCTACGGGGCCTGCTACCGCCCGACGCTGTGCCATGAGCAGAGCGAAATCGCGCCCACTGAAAAAGACACCTACCTGCGCAAGCAGTTGATCCGCGGCTATGTGCACGACGAGACCGCCGCTATGCTGGGCGGCGTATCCGGCAATGCCGGCGTATTCGCCTCGGCCGGCGATCTGGCCAAACTGTGCCAGATGTGGCTGGAAGGCGGCACCTACGGCAGTCGCCGCGTGCTGAGCGAAAACACCGTGCGTCTGTTCACAGAATCGAAGAGTCCGACATGTCGCCGCGGCCTGGGTTTCGACAAGCCCGACAAGGATAACCCCGACTATTCGCCCACCTGCGACGAGGCAGGCGCGAACGTATACGGCCATCTCGGCTTCACGGGAACAGTGTTCTGGGTCGACCCGGACCAAGACCTTATATTCATATTCCTGAACAACCGCGTTAATCCCACGCGCGACAACGCGGCCTTCAACAACGCCAATATCCGGCCTGAACTGTTCCGTCAGGTCTACAAGGCGCTGCGCGACTGACAAAAAACCAAGGTAAAAAAGATGAAAAGAATATTTGCGACAATAATCATGGCGGCGGCAATGCTGCCGACGGTTTCGGCAGCCGAAGCCGACAGCACATCGTTCGATGCCAAGGCGGCTCCATATGCGGTACGTATCGGTACGTCGATAGTAATCAATGCCGGTATCACCGAAATACTGAAGGCATCGGTACATTCTGCGCGGCCCGACGGCAGCGGTAGCGATTCGTGGCCTTCGCGCCATGCCTCGTGGGCTTTCAACTTGATGTCGATTGCCGGACACGAACTATATGCCAAATCCGGATGGTGGGCGATGGGCGCACATGCCGTTGCCGACGCCGTGGGCATGCAGCGCACCTTCAGCGGGCGGCACTATCCGAAAGACGTGCTCGGCGGCGCCATGGTCGGCCTGCTGTCGACCGAAGTCGGCTACCTGCTGGGGCGGTTGATATATCCTTCGTCCTACCGTCCGCTGCCGTCGGCGGCCAATGATTTCTTGCCGGCGATGGACGTGACCACCGAGGCGCTGTTTCCGTTTTGCGGCGGCGCGCCGGGACTTCACGGGCGCACGGGCATCAACACGGCGATTCGCGGAACGATGCCCCTGGCCGAGCACTGGGGCGCTTCGGTGGCGCTGAACGTGCGGTCGATGCCTCTGTTCGATGCCGAGAATGTTTTCCGCGCCATGATGGGCGGGGCAGGTGCAGCGGCCGGTGCCGTTTATTATGCGCCGGTGGGCGACGGGCGCTGGGGCTTTGAGAGCCGCGCCTATGCCGGTTTCCTGTGCAACCACGTGTCCCACGGACAAAAAGCAAGCCACCCGTCGGTGTCGTTCACATTCGACATGACGGGCGGTTTTTCGTGGATGGTTACGCCCGGATTCGCGCTTGGCGCCGAGGGCGGTTATCATTACTGGGCCTTGCGCCGGGCTGTGTCGTCGCTTGGCGTGGGAATCTTTACGCGGGTCTTGTTTTAAGCACGGCGCTCACGTGATGCTTGATGCGGAAATTAATCAGAATCACAATCATTGATGTCACGGGCGTGAGGTAGTTGAACACGCAGAAAGGCAGATATGACAGCGTGGCCACGCCGAGCACTGTGGACTGCGTGACGCCGCATGAACTCCACGGAATCAGGGGCGAGGTGACCGATACGCCGTCCTCGATAGTGCGGCTCAGGACCAGGTTGTTCATACCCGTGCGACGGAAAGCCTTGCGGAACATGTTGCCGTCGAGAATCAGCGAGAGATACTGGTCGGCGGTGCATGAATTGAGTACCACGCCGGCCGAAAGGGTGGAGGCCACCACAGAGGGACGGCGGCGCAGGCGGCCTGTGAGGGCGTCGCTGATTGAATTGAGCATGCCGGTGGAAATGAGCATCCAGCCGAAAGTCAGTGCGCTGAGAACCAGGAATACGACCGGCATCATGCCCCATATGCCGCCTGTGGAGGCCAGGGCGTCGAAGGTTTCATTGCCCGAGGAGGAAGCGTAACCGTTCCAGACCGACGAGACAAGGGCGGGAAAGTCGAGTTCGATTCCGGGCTGGAAGATGAAGATTCCGACGGCTCCCATAAGGGCGCTTGTGGCCAGTACAATGATTGTGCGTACTTTCAGGGCAATCATCAGGAGGGTTATCGCGGGAATCACGAGGGTCCAGGGAGTGATGGCGAATGTCGATTCGAGGCTTGATATGATGTCGACAGAATTGACCACGGCCGAGGCATCGGAGGTCAGGCCCTTGATGCCGAAGACCAGGAGTGCCACCGACATTGCCGGAACAGTGGTGAACATCATATATCGGATGTGGCTGAAAAGGTCGACGCCGCAGGTTGAGGCTGCCACGACAGTGGTGTCGCTCAGAGGCGAGACCTTGTCGCCGAAATATGCGCCTGAGATGATTGCGCCGGCAATCCAGCCCTCGCTGTAACCCATCACCGAGCCGATTCCCATGAAGGCGACGCCGATGGTGGCGATCGTGGACCATGAACTGCCCGTAAGCACGGAAACGACGGCGCATACGGCGCATACGGTCACGGGAAACCAGTGGGGGTTCAGCAGCCGCAGACCGTAGTCAATGAGTGTCGGCACGACGCCCGACATCATCCAGGTAGTGGCCAGGGCGCCGATACAAATCAGCATGGGAACGGCGGGGAGAATCTGAGTGGCACTGCGTCGCAGACCCACGGCGAGGCTTCGTCGCGACATGCTGCCGCAATATATGGACAGAGCGGCGGCCAGGGCTGCCGAACCAAGAAGGGTGATTTGCGAATAGTCGGAAATGGCGTTTGGCCCGAGGAACACGATTATGAGAATGAAGGTGATAAGCAGTGCTCCGACAGGGATGAGCGAAAGCCACAGCGGCGGCGTCTTGGCCACGCGCGGAACGAGGGAATTGAGAGTATTCAACCTTGACCTATGGAAAAAATGATTGGAAAATGATAGTTGCGTATAAAATTGCCGCAAAGTTAGTATTTCCGGTAAATAAATGCAACCTTGCGGGTGTATGTTTATGTTGTTTTAACAGAAATCAGAGGCCTGAGGTGGACACAGAGTCGGCCGGGACAGAGGTGGGAAGGGGCAGCGAATCGGCGCGAACGGAATCGGTATGCAGGGAATCTGCGTGCAGGGATTCGGTTTCTGAGCCGGCAGGTGCGGTGTTATGGTGTTTGCGGCGCGGGAAAATGCGGTCGAAATCGCGGCGGAACATGATGCCGACGCCCTGAGTGGTCTGGGCGGTGCGGACATAGTAGTTCTGGTCGTTGTATCGGTTGTAGGCGCGCAGACGCCAGGTGCCGCGCGGCGTGAGGAGGTATTCGATGTCGAAATCGCCGATAAACTGGTTGGTGTTAAGGGATTTGTCGCGATAGCCGAAGTTGCCGTTCAGCAGCAGGCGGTTGTTGAGCAGACGGCTCGACAGGGCGAGGTCGAATTCCACGTCGCTGAAATCGCCGCGGTCGCTGCGCAGGTTCGGAGCAATGGAGAATTTGTCGCTCAGTTTACCCAGCATGTTTGAAATCTGGCTTGTGATGGTCGATGCGGCCACCGAGAAGATTTCGTTGCCCTTGGTGGTGGAGGCCATGTAGTCGGGTGTGTAGAAGCGGTTGAGTGCCAGTAGGTAAATGATTTGTCGGCTCATCATGTCCTCGGTTGAGATAATCGAGCGGACCTTGCGGTAGGTGTCGCTTGTGAGGGTGGGAAAGCGGAGGTCGAAGGTGATGTCGGGCTGGCGCATGTCGCCGGTGACGTTCAGCAGTGCCTGGACGGGGACATTGGTGCGGTTGAGGTCGCGGTCCTGGGTGAATGATTTGTCGAGGTCGCTGAGGTTGGCGTTGAGCGAGTAGATGGCCCGCAGGTTCAGTTCGGCCGAGTACGGGTCGCCCTTGAAGGTGATTGAACTGCCGGGCTCGATGGTGAAGTCCTTGATGATGATGTCCTGGAGGGTGAAATTGTAATTGCCGCGTTCCAGGGTGTAGGTTCCGCGCATTTCCAGGGAATTGTCGGCCGAGTCGTAGGCCATGGTCATGTCGCCGGCACCGTAGGCACGGATACGGTCGCCGCCCACGGGATCCATCACGATAATCAGTTCGGCATCCTGGGTGATGTCCATGCGGATGTTCATTATATAGTCCGAGGGAGCGTCCTCGGCCAGCACGGCCTGGCGGGCCTGGTATTCCTTGACGGCAAGTGGAATGTCGTCAATGGAAATCAGGGATTCACTTTCGATTATTTCGGTTCGGTCGTTGAAGGTGATGAACGAGTATTGCTCGGCGTCGAGACGGTCGGATAGGACGAAGGTGAAGGTGGAGTGGGACGCCGTAGCCATGTCCACGTCGATATTGATTACGCCGGGACGTCCGCGCACCTCGGCGCCGCCGTTGCCGTAGACGGTTCCGTACCAGTCGGGGTTGAGTGCCGGGGTGACGTTGTAACTGAGGAAGTCGTGGGCGTCTGAAATCCTGAAATCGAATACGGGCGAATGGAAATAGTCGTGCCGGAGCCAGCCGTTCAGTTTGGCGGTGTGGCCGTTGACGTCGGCAATGGTGATGTCGCGCAGGTTGATGAGACCGGGGGTGATGTGGATTGAGTCGGTGGCGGTGTACCAGGTGTTGGTGAAGTCGATTTTTATCCGGAGGTCCTCGGCAAAGACATCGCCTTCGAGGTCAATGTCCTTGAATGTTCCGAAGAGGCGCGCGTTGCCGGAAACATAGCCGCTGATGTCGGATGTAAAGGCCTCCATGAAGGGTTTCATGAATCCGACTTTGATGTGATTGGCCTCGAAATTGAGGTCGAGCGCGCCTTCGACGGCGAATATGTCGCCATATATGCGTGAATGTTGTCCTTCGGGATTGACGATGTCGGCATCGAGATAGAAGGATTTGCGTTCGTTGTTCCAATGTGCCTTGACGTCGGCGTTGCCCAGGGTGCAGTAGTTGTAGCCGATGCTGTCAACGTGCAGTCCGTCGGTGGTGAGAACGGGTACTGACGAGAGGGCTGAGGTAGCCGTGAAAGTACCGGTGGCGACACCGCTGATAAGGGCCTTGTCGATTTCGAGTGTCTCGAAAATCGGGGCCAGGGAAATGTCGGCGAGGGAAACGTCGAGCGAATCGGCCGTAGAAGCGGATGCGCGGCCGTTGATATGGATTTTCTGCGGGCCGGAGGTCAGGGCGAAGTTGTCGACGGTCAGCGTGCTGTCGCACCAGTCGATGCGTGAGGGCGAAATTTCCCACAGATTGTCGCCGAAGTTGATCTGCCCGGGGGTGAAACCGGTGTAGACGCACAATGACCCGCTGTCGGAGCGGTCGAGAGTGGTGTTGAAGTTGATCTGGCCGTTCAGAGGGATTTTGCGTTCGATGGTCCAGTCGATTTTGGTTTTGAAAGTGTTGTCGGCGCCGCGGATTCCGACTGTCGCAGCCATGGGACCTTTCTTGGTGGGGAAGTGTGTTGTGGCATAGAACAGGGCCTTGCCGCTGCGTGCGTCGGCCGAGATGGCAGCCACGGTCTGGTCGATAATCTTGTCGCCCTGCTGCAGGTAGGGGGCATCGAATGTCATTGTGGCCGTGCCGTCGGGGGCGTCGAGTGCCACGGATATGTCGGCAGGGTAAATCACCGTTACGGGTAGCGAGAAGAAATCGCAGAGGTGCTCGGCGTTTTCCAGAGTCAGGTCGAGGGTGAATTTGTTGCGTCCGGTGACGCTGTCGGTGGCCGCGGGGATTACGTCGGGAACAATAGTGCGGGCCAGGGAGGTGACGTCGGCCACGATAGCCGAGGGCACGATGTGTCCGCGGGCCGAGATGTCGAGATAGCGGCTGTCGACGGTTAGCAGGTCGGTGTCGGTGGTGCGGTCGAGGTCGATGCTGATGTCGCCTACGTCGAGGGTGCGGCCGGCGGTGTCGGCGAGGCACAGGCCGGCGATGTTGATGAAACCCTGGGCGTCGTCGGCATTGGTGCCGTTAAGTTGCATGTCGAGCGAACCGCGCAGGTTGAGCGGACGCGATTTCGCCAGGCCGAGGGCGGCCAGGTCGCATGCATCGACGGTGCCGGAAGCGGTGAGCGAGGTCAGGTTGTGGTCGGATGCCAGGCTGATGTCGAGGGCGGAGCGGAGAGCCGGGTCGTCGGAGGTGATGCGGGCCTCGAGGTTGCGCGGGGCGCTGTCGTATTCTCCGGAAAGGGTAATATTGTTATAGTGGTGGCCGTTGAGCGTGATTTCGAGAATTTCGGCCTGTCCGCGGGCGCTGACGGCGCCATGGCCGGCACTGCCGCTGCCGTCAACGTTGGCGCTGATTTTTCCGAGATGCGGATTGCCGAGGATGTAGCCGAGGTCGAGGTTGCCGATTCTTGAATGGCCGTCGAACGAAATGCTGCGATAGCGGTCGGGTGTGGTGACTGTGCCGTTGAATGCGAGCGAGACACCACGGGCGCCGGCACTGAGGTCGAGGCGCGCACCGTTAATGTCGCCTGTTCCGCTGCCGCTGACAGTCACCACGCCGGTGCGGCCGAGAATCTTTTGCAGACGCGGGTCGATGCGGCCGGCGAGGCCTGCGGCTTCGGCGGCTTCGGCGCGGGCGTTGAGGCGCAGCAGGTTGAATTCCAGGCTGTCGGGATCGCCGATGCCGGAAACAGAGCCGGTGATTTCCAACCGGGTGTTGCGGCCGTCGCCTATGTCGAAGCGGTTCAGCAGGATTCGCCTGCCGGAAGCATCGGCCGAGAAGGTCCCGCTGAAGGCTTCATCGTGTGTTGCGAGCGGTTTCCACAGCCAAGAAAAATCGGAGGGCGTGAGGACGGCGGTTCCGACCGGCTCGATGACGACCGAGCGTGTGCGGAGGGTTTCGGCGATGGAGCCGTAGCCGTTGATGTCGAGGCGTATGGGCTTGAGGGCCAGATGGCTGGCGGGAAGTTTGATGTCGAGGCTGCGCAGTTCGAGGCGTTCGGGCGATATGCGGCAAGCGGCGGCGATGTCTTCAACCACCAGTCCGGAGCGTTCGTGCAGCGACAGCGTTTCGAGGTCCACGTCCCATTCCTGCGGCGTGGCGTTGCGGATATAAGCGTGGAGCGAGATGTCTGAAACCAGGATGTGCGCGGGGTTGAATGTGGGAATCGAGTCAGGTTCGGACAGAACGTTGAATGACAGGCGTCCGTGGCGCACGACAACGGTGCCGACGGTGAGGTTGAACTGTGTGGGCGGCTTATTCTTGTCATGTGGCTTCAGCCGCTCGATTATGTCGGCGATGTTCAGCGGCGAGTCGGGCGTGGCCTTCGACAAGTGGACCGAGGGGGCTTCGATAACGATGTAGTCGAAATCAAAGCGTCCGGAGCGGAGGAAATTGATTACCTCGAAGCGTGCGGAGATGCGCGCGATTTCCAGGGCGCGGCGTCCGTTGTCGTCGTTTACGGAAATACCGCTGACCGACAGCGCGTTGAACGGATGGTAGGCAACGGCGTCAATCTCTACCTTTGTCCCGAGGAGTGCCGAGAGTTGCGTCACGGCCACCGATCGCATTTTTTCTGCCGCCCATGGCGTTGAAAGCACGATATATAGGGCCGATGGAATCACCACGGCCAGCAGAAGCACGGTGACGATGACCGCGCGTACTATTTTGCGGAACAGGCTCATTTCGATATAAGCCTACAAAGGTACGATTTTGACAGCAAATTCGGCACGCCCGAGTCACATTTTTGCGAAATTTACAGGATAAAAACGCATTTTGGCCGGGTTTCGGCTGTCAATTTACCACGATTACCGAGGGGATGGCGGCGCGGACGGTGGTGAGCGTGGCGGCCGAGGGAGTGATGAGGTATCTGTCGCCTGCGGCGGCCAGCAGCAGGGGCAGGTCGTCGTGGTGGTCGGTGACGACATCGCGGAGGGCGAGGCCGTGAACGCGGGCGTATTCCAGGACGGCGTTCTTTTTGCAGTTGCCGCGCAG
Source organism: uncultured Porphyromonadaceae bacterium (assembly GCA_905193395.1). Taxonomy (GTDB): domain Bacteria; phylum Bacteroidota; class Bacteroidia; order Bacteroidales; family Muribaculaceae; genus CAG-873. The sequence continues at coordinate 3,875 of CAJJOO010000004.1, read as the reverse complement.
TTCCACACGTTGCGGATTGTCTTCGATTTGGGTTGCGATATACGGGCCGTCCCATAGCCAGGGAATATAGAAAGCCGGGGCGGCGGAGGCCAGCAGGACCTGCTCGCCGCGGCTTCGGAACGTGGCTACAAGCGCGGTGACGGCCGGATTGACGGATGCCTTTACCCGGGCCGTGAAGTCGTCTTTGAGGGGGCCGTCGGCGTGACCTATCAGATTGATGGCGGTCCATTTCATGCGCCGGTGAGACACCAGTCGGAGGGCGCGGAGGACACTGATTCCCAGCAGGGCGGCAAGTTTACCGTAGCGGCGTGTGCGCCACAGGCTGCGGGCGCCAGCCTGCATGTAGATGTGCATGGTGTTGCCCCGAACGAGGGTCCCGTCGAGGTCAATCACGGCCAGTTTTTTGTAGTTTCCGTCGGGCATCATTGCTTGGTTTTGCTGTCGAGCGACCAGGGGAAACGAATCAGGGTTCCGTTGTCGAAAATGTGGAAATCGGGGCGGGCGACAGGCCGTGAGGTGGTCACGGTGATGGCGGCGCTTGCCAGTGAAGCTACGGGATTGATTCCGCGGATGGCTTCGTATACGGCTTGCAGGGTGGCGCCGCTGTCGACGGCGTCGTCGACAATCAGAATGCATCTTGCACGGGCAATCAGGCCTTTGTCGTCGTCGGAAATGTGGACGCAGCGTCGTGTGGCACCGGTCGTTTTGGGCAGTTTCGCTTCGGCGATACGTGCGAGGTCCAGCAGAGACAGGGGCAGATGCCTGAGCAGAAACCGGATGAGCGGCGATTTTTCCTTGCCGGAGGTTCCGGCGCGCCGGCACAGAACGGCGGCATGAGGCAGGTCGGCAAACATCATTCGGGCCACTTCGACACCGCCGTTAGCGATGCCTACGACCAGGTCTGGACTCGTCTTTTCGCGGCACAGCCCTTCGAGGGCCGCGACGGTGTCTTTGAACGAAGCGTTGTCGAGTGTCTTGATGCGCATTTTCGGAGTCAGAGTTTCGGCAGAATCAGGAGTTGGGTCTGCGGGTGGCGGCGTTCAAGGTAGCGCCGGATGAAGCCGAGGGTATCGGCGGCGATGACCTTGTCCGAATCGTAGTAGGTGTTGTAGATTACGGTGTCTAGGGTGATTCCGCGCGATTCGATGGCCTCGAGCGAAAGCAGTGTGTGGTTGATGGAGCCGAGGATGCCGTTTGTCACGAGCACTATGGGCAGGTTGCGTGATTTCACGTAGTCGATGGTGAGGAAATCGTCGGTCAGCGGCACCATCAGACCGCCGGCACCTTCGATTATGACGTTGTCATAGCGCGAGGCCAGAACCTTTGTGGCATTGTCGATGGCGACAAGGTCAATCTCGCGGCCGTCGAGGCGCGCGGCCAGTTGGGCCGACGCGGGGTAGGTGAAGATAACCGGGGCGGTGGTGTGGTCCAGGTCTTCGGGCAGCGGGTTGATACCCATCAGGTGGCGATGGGCGGCGATGTCCTCGGAATAGTCGCGGCAGCCGGTCTGGACGAATTTCTGGGTTATGACGCTGCGGCCCTGTTCCATGAAACGGCGGGCCAGGAAAGCGGTGGCGTATGTTTTGCCGGCATCGGTGTCGATGCCGCTTAAAAACAGTACATTATTCATTTTCGCAGAATTAGAATCATTGGACGGTAGGTGAGGTGATAACGCCCGTCGAGCATCATGGGATAGCGGCGCAGCAGGCTGCGTGTGGCCGCGGGTCCGTAGATGCCCAGAGAATTGACGCCGGTCAGTTTCAGGTGGCGGAGTGCATCGGCCGGCGAATCGAAGTCGAGGTCGCGTTCGTAGGCCTGCATGTAGGCGACGTCGAACATGCGGGCGCAGATTCTGAACCATTCGTCGGGGTCGGGCAGTGGCAGCGCGAAGCCCGTGAGCGCGGTAATCTGTTCGAGGTTGCCGCGGGTGAAGGTAGAGAGGACCATGGCGCCTCCGGGACGCAGCACGCGGAAACACTGGTCGATGAAGCGGTCGGGCGAATTGAACCACTGGATAGTTGAGGACGAGAATATGATGTCGACGGAGTCATTTTTGAGGCGGCTGATTTCCATTTCGGCATCGCACAGGCGGTGGGCAACCTTGTCGGGGAGTCCTTCGGGACGCGGCGCGGCGATGTCCCAGAGGGTGAGACGGGCGTCGGGCGCCACCCGGGTAATAAGCCGCGAAAGGTTGCCGCTGCCGCTGCCGATTTCGAGTATGTCGCCGCGGAAACCGTGCAAGGGCAGGTCGCGCAGGGTGTTGAGGGCGACGTCCATCATTTTGCCGACAACCTCGTTCTGTACCACGGCATTGCCCGAATATGTGGCGGTTCCGGCGCTGAAACGGCGCGACATGGTGTCCTTGTCGATGAACCAGCGGTCCACAATCTGCTGGAAATCGAGATAATGGCCGGCGTCAATAACGCGGAATGGGCAGTGGGCGGCTTTCCAGGCCTCCATCTGGGCATGGCGGGGAAATATGCGGTCGTGATAGCCGATTATGGCTATGTCCCAGCGGGTTGTGGAGGGGACGTGGAGAATCAAGCGGTCGGAAATGGCGCGGAGTTCGTCGGCCAGTTCGTCTGCGGCTCGTCTGGGGGCGTGTGCGGCGAAATGTTGCCGCGCTTCCTCGTCGAGGCACATGCGGCGATGGAATTTGGCCAGCGAGCGTTCGCTGAGCGAGGCCAGCGTGGCGTCGAAAATCTCTGGCGGAATTCCGCGGGTGGGATGCACCGGTTCGGGGGTGCCGTTGACGGCCACGCGGCGTGTGATTTTATATTCGATGGCCTGGGTGGTCTGGGCGGCGGCGTAGACGCCCATTGACCAGGCCAGGATGCAGATTTCGTCGTAACGGTCCACGCAGGACCAGTCAATGTGGAAGGAACGGTAGTCCCAGACCACCATCACGTCGTAGCCGGGCCGGCGCAAGTGACCGAGCACATTGTCGTCCATGCCCCAGCCTGCAAAGACCAGGAGCAGCCGCGAGGCGCCGGTGTCGGATACAAGACGATGGTTCATGACGGACGGTTGATTTTGTCGAGTGTGCGGCACAGGCGGGCCACCAGCGCGGGCGGCATCGAGGCCGAAAGACTGAAACGCAGGCGTTCGGTGCCGGGCGGCACGGTGGGTGTGCGTATGGGAAGTACCTTGAATCCGGCGTCGGCAAGCCTCTCGGACATGGCGACGGCGCGCAAGGGGTCGCCGACAATCAGAGGCATTATGTGCGAGGGCTCGCCGCCGAGGGATTTCGACAGCATTCCGGCCAGTTCGGCCAGACGCCGGCGCAGGTCGTCGGCAGCGACGGCCTTCCAGAGAGTGAGTATGGACCATTCGGCGCATGCCGGGGGCAGCGCGGTGGAGAAAATGAGGCTGCGGGCGCGGTTCACCATGAACTCGCGCAGGTTGCCGCGCAAGATGGCGAAGGCGCCGGACGAGGCCAGGGCCTTGCCCATGGTGCCGACGAGAATGTCTACGTCGGGCAGCAGACCGTCGGCGGCGCAGAGACCCAGACCGCCGGGGCCGTGGACGCCCACGGCATGGGCCTCGTCGACATAGAGCATGGCCCCGGGAGTGTCGGCTTTCAGGGCGGCGATTTCCATCAGCGGGGCGCTGTCGCCGTCCATGCTGTAAACGCTTTCGACAATTATCAGGATGCTGTCGTAGGCGGAAGCCTTGGCCGAGAGTATGCGGGCCAGATGGGCGGTGTCGTTGTGGCGGAAACGTTCGAATGGCGCGCCGGAAAGGCGGATTCCGTCGATAATCGAGGCGTGGACCAGGCGGTCGGCCACAATCAGGGTGCGGCTGTCGGCCAGGGCCTGGATGAGTCCTGTATTGGCGTGGTAGCCGCTGTTGAAGAGCAGGGCCGGAGCGCCGTA
>CAJJOO010000003.1 GCA_905193395.1 uncultured Porphyromonadaceae bacterium | reverse complement strand
AGTTTGAGGTCGACGTTGTTGTAGGGCGTGAGCATGTCGCGCGGGTCGGCGTACGACCACATACGCTTGCCCACATGCAGGTCAGACACTGTCAGCGAGATTGATTTCCAGGCAACTATGCCCGTTATGCCGCACGAGAAAGTCGGCGAATAGCATATCGGCCGGTTGTAGATTTCCGATTCGGGATTCGTGCGGTCGATGTCGCGCTGCCATGTGAACGAGGTGAGTAGCGAGAACGACCAGTCGCCCGTGCCATAGCGTCCGGAGAGGGTCGAATTGAGTCCGCGGCAGAAAGTCTTGCCGTAGTTCATCATCGACCATGTGTATGTACCCTTGACGGGCAGACAGACTATGCGGTTGTCTATATAATTGAGGTAGGCGTCGGCCTGAACCGATGCCATCCACTGTGCTGAGACGAAATGGTATTCGATGCCGACGTTCCACTGCCGAGTATACTCCGGCTTGAGATTGCGGTTGCCCACCTGTGTGTAATAAAGGTCGTTGAGCGTCGGAGCGCGGAAGATGCACTTGTACCAAGCGCGTAGCGAGAGGTCTTTATACGAGTATCCGAGCGTCACCGCCGGCGTGAAGCGCTGCAGCGGGTCGGCGGCGCCAACGTGCTGGCGTGTGTGGTCGCGGTAATGCTGGAAAAGGACAGACCCGGCCAGGCGGAAGCCGCGGTAGTGCATATGGGCGGCAACCACAGCCTTCTGGTCGAGCCGCCGCACGAGGCTGAATCGCCGCAGGTCGGCCGTTAGCCACGACATGCGGGCGTCGTAGCCCAGATTCAACGACAGCCAGCGCAGGGGCGTGACAGCGTACGAGGCCGAGACGTAGGCGTCGTTCTGCCGATAATGGTTGTCGGCCCGCACGGTATTCTGGTTGTCGGGATAATCGGTGTTATACCGCAGGTACTCGTGGGCATATTTGATATTGAATTTTATCTGATGGATGCGCCCCAGTTTGCGGGTGTACGATGACTGGATGAACAGGTCGGTGTCCCATTCGCGGCCCACATTAATATATTTATCGCTTAGACGGCGCACTATGCCGCCGGGAGTGCCGCGCTCGGATACGTAGGCGTAGACGTGGGAGGCGAAGCCGCCTCTGAACAGCGCCCCTTCGATGCGGTAATAGCGGATGTCGGAGTTGCGCCGCCGTCCCACTGTGTCCTCGTATTCAGACTTGTAGCGGAATGGATAGTCGGCACGGGTGCTGACATACTCGCAGTCGACGAACCCGCTCCAGTTGCGTCGGCTGAATTGTGCGTTGACCCTCGCCTTGTAGGTGTGGAAGGAGCCTATGCCGCCCATCACGGCAAGCGAGTCGGTCGTCGGCCGTCGCGTCTGCAGGTAAACCGTTGCCCCCGAGGCATACTCTGACGCCGACTGGCAGACGTCCAGCCGGTTGGCATTGTAAAGTGAAACAGATTCCAGGGTTGAGAGTGAGAATTTTCCGAGATCGACTGTGCCGTTCTGCGCGTTGGTAATCCGGATGCCGTCGATATATACTCCGACGTGCTGCGAACCGAGCGAGCGCACATTCACCGTTTTAAGGCCGCCGAGGCCGCCGTAGTCCTTGATCTGAACGCCGGCAAAGTATTTGAGCGCATCTGCGATAGAAGTCGACGAGAGCGATTGCAATTCGGTTCCTGCGAGAGTCTGTACAGTGGCCAAGGGACGGCGCACAGCCGTAACCTCCAGGTCGCGCAGGGTGTGTACTGTGTCTGCCATACCGGGTTCGCCGGCAGACGCTGACAAAGAATTGACTGCAATGCAGACGGCCGCGCAAAGGCGCGACAGCCCGTTCAGGGCATCTTTCATTTCCAACAAGTCTTTATTCGCCACGCCAGTCCACGGACGTGTTTGAGTGCGAAATTATGACGGCAGGTCTTCTGGCTTATCCCGTATCGGAGCCGTCTTCCCGACCCCGCGGCACTCTTGCCATGGGTCAGTGACATGCTGGCTTCGATAATCCGGAAAATACAGCAGCGGGTCTGTCGGGGATTCTCACCCCGTTCCCTTTTCATCGCCCCGCAGGGCGAACCGTCGTTGAATCGGATTTCTCAGCCGCAAAGGTAGCGATTATTTCAGAAACGCGCAAATTTTCAAAATTTTACAAAAAAGAAACAAAACGGGTAGATTCTGCTGCTTCGGTGTCGGAGCGGTGGGGGCGGTTTGCAATTGCAAACCGTGCCAGAGGGTGTTCGGGGGCATGTTGATAACTTTTTTCTGTAAATGTGCGAAAAAGTGGAGTTTTCATTTGTAAACAGGCGCTAATTTTTAGTAATTTTACGCCCTAAAACCAAGGTGCCTGCCATCGGGCGCCCAATTTTCTATGACACAGGACGTTTATCATATACCTGCCCTTCTGGGCCCGACGCTTGACCTGCTGGACGTGCAGCCCGGCGGAACCTATGTCGACGCCACTTTTGGCGGCGGCGGCCATTCGCGGGCCATTCTGGATCGGCTAGGCCCGGAAGGCCGGCTCTACGGTTTCGACCAGGACGAGGATGCACTGGGCGGCGCGCCCGACGACCCGCGTTTCACGATGGTTTACGGCAATTTCCGTTTCCTGACCAATTTCATGCGCTTCTACGGTGTGGATAGCGTCGACGGTATTCTGGCAGACCTTGGCGTGTCGTTCCACCATTTCGACGATGCCGAGCGCGGTTTTTCGTTCCGTGCCGACGCGCGTCTGGATATGCGTATGAACCGCCACAGCCGCGTGAGCGCCCGCGATGTGGTGAACGACAGCAGCGAGGAGCGCCTGGCCGATATCCTGTACCTATACGGCGAACTGCCGCAGGCGCGTCGCTTGGCCCGCGCCATCGTCGTGCGCCGCGAGCGGGGTGCCATCGACACGGTCAACCAACTGATCGAGACGGTGGCGCCGCTGCTGGACCGCCGTCGCGAGAAGAAGGAACTGGCCTGTGTGTTCCAGGCCCTTCGCATTGAGGTGAACGGCGAACTCGACGCCCTGCGCCGTTTCCTGAGCGCCACGACCGAGGTTCTGCGTCCCGGAGGCCGCCTGGCCGTGATTACGTATCATTCGCTGGAGGACCGTCTGGTGAAGAATTTCATGCGCACGGGCAATTTCGAGGGTCGCGTGGAAACGGACATCTACGGCCGTGCGTCCACGCCGCTGAAACCGCTGAATAGCAAACCGGTGGTGGCAGACGAGGCCGAAGTGGCCCGCAATCCGCGCAGCCGCAGCGCCAAACTGCGCGTGGCCGTACGCCGTGCCGATGACAAGGCCAATCAATAGAATTCCGAATTCATCCATATCTCTCCGAAACTATGAAAAAACCCGATTTGAAAAAACTTAAAGCCCGAGACCTGGTGGAGGGCATCCCCGGCAACTGGTTCCTGAAACATTTTGCTGTGGTTTTGCTGGGCGTCTTCGTGGCCTTGTGCTATATTTCCGTGCGTTACGACTGCGTGACAGCCATGGAGACCGTGTCGTCGCTGAGCCGCCGCCTGGAGGTGACGCGCACCGAGGTTCAGCGCGAGCGTTCGCACTACATGTCGGCCACCTGCGAGAGTGCCATGCAGCAGATGGTAGACTCGATGGGTCTGGGGCTCAAGGTTCAGGAACGTCCACCTTATAAAATCCCCGCACAATGAAACTGCCGTCATTTTTTTACCGGAATTCGGGTAAGAAGAACAAGGCGTCGAAGCCCAAGACGCGCCGCCTGCACATCTACGGGCGTTTCATGCTCATTTCCGTGGCGATGCTGTTTGTCTCGGGGTTGTGCGTGCTGTTCCTGCTGAACACCACCGTGATTCACGCCGACGAATGGAACGAGAAGGGCAACAGCACCCTGGCCGACTCCATTCCCATCAAGCCGCTGCGCGGGGAAATCCTGGCCAGCGACGGCTCGATTCTGGCAACGAACCTGAACTATTACGACGTGCGCATCGACTTCCGTGCCTCGCGCATCAACGAACTGAAATACATCGAGTCGCTCGATTCGCTGGCCGACACCCTGGCCGTCTACTATCCGCAGCGCACCCGCGACCAATGGTACGACTATCTGTACAAGCCGATGCGAAAAGCCAAGGTCGACCGCTCGCGCTCCTACCTGCTGCTGCGCGGCATCCCCTTTAACGAGGTCGAGCGCCTGCGCAATTTCCCGTACTTCCGCCGTTCGCGCAATCCCAACCGCACAGGCCTTACCTACGAGCGTGTGCTGCTGCGCCGCTATCCCTACGGTGACATGGCACGCCTGAGCATCGGTCGCGTGGGCCAGACTGCCGAGGACAGTCAGATACGCGGCCGTTCGGGCCTGGAACAGGCGCTGGACAGTCTGCTTTACGGCGTGCCGGGCATTGCAAAGAAGGTGCTGTTCACCCGCGGCGAGGCCTACTGGACCGTGAAGAAGCCCGTGAACGGCATAACGCTGACCACCACCATCGACATCACCATGCAGGACCTGCTGGAGCACGAACTGGGCGAGATGCTGGTGGCATGTAACGGCGAGTGGGGCAGCGCAATGATTATGGAAGTGGCCACCGGCGACATAAAGGCCATCTCCAATCTGGACCGCGACACGGTTCACGGCGGCTATATCGAGTCGATGAACCACATCGTGCAGGCCTACGAGCCGGGCTCGGTCATCAAGGTGATTTCGATGCTCACGGCCCTTGAGGACGGCTATGTGAACCTCAACCAGACCTATCCCATCGGCCATTCCTACGCCTACGCCGGCGGTAATCCCATCCGCGACACCCACTCGCCGGCCTATCTGCCGGTGAGCCGCTTTATCGAATACTCGTCGAATATCGGCATGACCAAACTGATAGCGCCGCGCTACGAGAACGACCTGAACGCCTTCCGCGAGCGCCTGCGCCGCATAGGCTTCTTCGACCGTTTCAACACCGGTATGGCGCGCGAGCGCACGCCCTACTACCCTACCCTCGATCCTAAGGCCGGCGGCCGCGTGTCGCTGTCGCGCATGATATTCGGCTACGCAACCCAGGTGCCACCGCTGTATACCTGCGCCATCTATAACGCCATTGCCAATGACGGTCGTTTTGTGCGTCCGCGCCTGGTGAAGGCCATGCGTCTGCCCGACGGCCGCGACTCGGTGATTCCCGTAAGTTATGTGCGCGACAGCATATGCAGCGCCGCCAATGCCCGTATCCTGCGCCAGATGATGCACGAAGTGGTGTGGGGCGAGGGCGGCACGGCCAAGGGCCTGCGCAATCCGGTGGTTGAGATCGCCGGCAAGACCGGCACCGCCGGCATCGCCCTTGAGGCGCCGCGCGACTCGGCCGGCAGGGTGATTCCCGGATTCAGGGGCGGCTACCGCGAGGGCAAGCACAACCGTGTGGCCTTCTGCGGCTTCTTCCCCTACGACAATCCCCGCTACACCTGTATCGTGGTGGTGAGCGATCCGCAGGGTCCCTACGGACCGGCGGCCACCAGCGGCACCGTGCTGCGCAATGTGGCCCTGAAAATGTATTCGCGCGGCATGCTGGGCAATACCTCGGAATTTGCCGCCGCGGAGAATCCCGAGTCCACTCCGGTGTTCTACGGTACTTACCGTCCGGGCCGGGCGGGAGTGCTGCACGAGGACCTGGGCATCGGCCGCGCCCGTGTGTTGCAGACGGCCCGCAAGGGGGCCGGAGCGCCCGCCTCGGTGCCCGATGTGCGCGGTCTCGGTATCCGCGAGGCACTGGTGGAATTGGAACGCGCCGGGCTGCCCGTGACATTCAGCGGCACGGGTTATGTGACCTCGTCGTCGCCCGAACCGGGCACGCGCGTGGCTCCGGGAACCAGAGTATATGTGACATTAAGCCAGAATTAAAACGATGACAGAAATAAACAGAATTCAAGGAGCCGCGGCGCTGGCAGAGGCTGCCGGAGCCGTCGAGTTGCTGAATCCGCAGGCCTCGGCCGCCGGTTTCACGGCGCTGACGGCCGATTCGCGCCGTGTGGTGCCCGGAGCGGTATTCGTGGCCGTGCGCGGGACGCGCACAGACGGCCATCAGTATATTGACGGTGCTATCGCCGCCGGGGCTGCCGCAATCGTGTGCGAGACCCTGCCGGAACCCCCCGCACTCTCGGTGACCTGGATTCGGGTCGCTGACGCCTCGGTGGCACTGGGACGTCTGGCCTCGGCCTGGTACGGCTATCCCTCGCGCCGCCTCACCCTGGTGGGCGTGACCGGCACCAACGGCAAGACCACCATCGCCACCCTGCTCTATACCATGATGGGCATCGCCGGACACCGCTGCGGCCTGCTGTCGACCGTGGTCAACAAAATCGGCGACACCGAGGTCGAGGCTACCCACACCACCCCCGACCCCCTGGAACTCAACGCCCTGCTGGCGCGGATGGTGGACGAGGGCTGCGATTTCTGCGCCATGGAGGTCAGTTCGCACGCCGCCGCCCAGCATCGCATCGCCGGCCTTGATTTCGACGGCGGTATATTCACCAACCTCACACGCGACCACCTGGACTACCACGGCCCCGTGGCCGCCTATCTGAAAGCCAAGCAGAGTTTCTTCGACGGCCTGAAAAAGGAGGCCTGGGCGCTGACAAACGCCGACGACCGCAACGGTGACATCATGTTGCAGAACACGGCGGCACGCCGCGCCACCTATTCCCTGCGCGGCGAGGCCACCTTCCGCGGCCGTGTAATTGAGGACCGTCTGGACGGCATGCTGATGGCAATCGACGGTACCGAGGTCGAGACCCTGTTCTCGGGCCGCTTCAATGCCTCGAACCTGATGGCCGTCTACGGTGCGGCACGTCTGCTGGGCCTCGACAAGTCCGAGGCACTGACACTGCTGTCGCGGCTGCATCCCGTCGCCGGCCGTTTCCAGCCCTTCCGCAGCGCTGACGGCGTGACCGCCATTGTCGACTATGCCCATACGCCCGACGCCCTGGTGAACGTGCTCGACACCATCGCCGAGACCACCCGCGGCGGACGCGGCACCATAATCACCGTGGCCGGCTGCGGCGGCGACCGCGACCGCGGCAAGCGCCCCGTGATGGCCGCCGAGGCAGCGCGACGTTCCGGTCGGCTGATAATCACCTCCGACAATCCCCGTACCGAGGACCCCGCTGCCATAATCGACGAGATGCTGGCCGGACTCGACACTGAGGGCCGCGCGCGCACCCTGGTGATTCCCGACCGTCGCCAGGCAATCGCCACTGCCATTGCCCTGGCCGTCCCCGGCGACGTTGTGCTGGTGGCAGGAAAGGGCCACGAGACATATCAGATCATCGGCACCGAGAAACATCATTTCGACGACCGCGAGGAGGTCAAAACCGCCCTCGGCCGCCGCAATTCGACTAACTGAACACAGGATATTTTTAGGAAATGTTTTACTATCTGTTTGAATTAATGCAGCAGGCGTCGGTGCCCGGAGCGCGACTGATGAGTTACATCACCTTCCGTTCTGGCGTGGCGTTCGTGCTGGCGATGCTGATAGCCATTTTTGTGGGCCGCCGCATCATTGACCGTCTGCAACTGATGCAGGTGGGCGAAATCGTGCGCAACCTGGACCTGGAAGGCCAGACCAAAAAGACCGGCACCCCCACCATGGGCGGCGTAATCATCATAATCTCCATTCTGGTGCCCTGTCTGCTGCTGGGCAACCTTTCGAACGCCTACATGCTGCTGATGCTCGTGGCCACGTTGTGGCTCGGCTCGCTCGGTTTCGCCGACGACTACATGAAACTGAAAAAGCACAACAAGGACGGCATCAAGGGCAAATACAAGATTGTGGGCCAACTCGGTATCGCCGTGATACTGGCCGGAACGATGTATTTCAACCCCGACATGGTGATTGTGCAGAACCGCGAGGTGGTGTCGGTGGAGAGCGACCGTGTCGAGGAAGTGGTCTATGCCGACGAGGTGACCAAGAGTCCCGAGACGACACTTCCCTTTGTGAAGAACAACAACTTCAACTATTCGTGGCTCACGTCGTGGATGGGCGAGAACGCGGCCGAGGCAGGCGGCTGGATAGTGTTCCTGCTGATAGTGATGTTCCTTGTCACGGCCACATCCAACGGCGCCAACCTGAACGACGGCCTCGACGGCATGACCTCGGGCCTGTCGGCCATAGCGGCGGTGTCGCTGGCGGTGATGGCCTATCTGGGCGGCAATGTGGTGTATTCGTCCTACCTGAATATCATGTACGTGCCCGGCAGCGAGGAACTGGTGGTCTACATGGCGGCCTTTATCGGCGCCCTGGTGGGCTTTCTGTGGTATAATGCCTATCCGGCCCAGGTGTTCATGGGCGACACCGGCTCGTTGACCCTTGGCGGTATCATAGCTGTTTATGCCATTTTGATACACAAGGAACTGCTGTTGCCCATCCTGTGTGCGCTGTTCTATATCGAGGACCTGTCGGTGATGCTTCAGGTGCTCTATTACAAGAAAACCGGCGGTAAGCGCATCTTCAAGATGGCGCCGTTGCACCATCATTTCCAGAAGGCAGGCAATTCGGGCATCGACGCCCTGATTCAGCGGCCTCTGGCCCCCATTCCCGAAGCCAAAATCGTTACGCGCTTCTGGATTATCGGCATTATCCTTGCCGCAGTAACATTCGTAACACTTAAAATCCGATGAAACAGGAGTGGATGAAAACAACCGAAGAGATAGTTGAGTCGCATCCCGGACGCCTGGTGGTGCTGGGAGCCGGCGAGAGCGGCGTCGGAGCCGCCATCCTGGCCAAGGACAAGGGCTTTGATGTCTTTGTGAGCGACATGGGTGCCATTTCGCCCAAATACCGCGCCGTGCTCGACGAGGAAGGTATCGCATACGAGGAGGGCCATCATACCCCCGAACTGATTCTCAATGCCACCGAGGTGGTGAAAAGTCCCGGAATCCCCGCCACAGCCCCGATGGTGAAGGCCGTCGCCGACGCCGGTATTCCCGTGATAAGCGAAATCGAATTCGGCGGCCGCTACACCCGCTCGAAGATGGTGTGCATAACCGGCTCGAACGGCAAGACCACCACCACGTCGCTGATTTACCATATCCTGCGCGGTGCAGGCGTGGATGCCGGCCTGGCCGGCAACATCGGCAATTCCCTGGCCTGGCAGGTGGCACGCGACCCCCACGAAGTGTATGTGATTGAACTGAGCAGTTTCCAACTGGACAACATGTACAGTTTCCGTGCCAATATCGCCGTGCTGCTGAACATCACCCCCGACCATCTGGACCGCTACGACTACAAGATGCAGAACTATGTGAACGCCAAGTTCCGTATCCTGCAGAACCTGCAGCCCACCGATGCCTTCATCTTCTGGCAGGATGACCCCGTGGTGACGGCTCAGTTGCAGCAGGTGGCCACCGAAGCACGCATGTACGGTTTTGCCGAGCATGCCGAGGAAAATTCCGCCGCCTACATCGACGGGGAGGACAACCTGATAATCAACACGCCCAAAACGTCGATGGCCATGCCACGTGCCGACCTGGCGCTGCACGGCTTACACAATGTGTACAATTCCATGGCCGCCGGACTGAGCGCCGCCCTGCTGGACATCCGTAAGAGCGACATCCGCCAGGCTCTGAGCAATTTCGCCGGTGTGGAACACCGCCTGGAACCCGTGGCCGAAATCGATGGCGTGCAGTGGATCAACGACTCCAAGGCAACGAATGTCAACTCCACCTGGTATGCCCTGGAATCCATGACGCGCCCCACGGTGCTGATTCTCGGCGGCAAGGACAAGGGCAATGATTACAGCGAAATTCTCGAGCAGGTGCGCGGTAAGGTGAAGGCCATCGTGGCCATGGGCAAGGACAATGCCAAAATCACATCCTATTTCCGCGAGAACACCACTGTCCCCGTGTCCGACACACATTCGCTGGACGAGGCCGTGTCCGAGTGCCGCAGGCTTTCCTCGGCCGGCGATACCGTCCTTCTGTCGCCCTGCTGCGCAAGTTTCGACCTCTTCAAGAGTTACGAAGACCGCGGCCGGCAGTTTAAAGAAAAAGTGAAGAGCCTGAAAGGAAACAACTGAAAAATTCCCCCAATCCCATGACCTCGTCTCCTGAAAACATCAATATCGCCGACCCGGCTGCCGGAGCCTCTCCTGCTCCCGCAATCGAGGCCGGAGCCGTGCGCACCGACAAGCCGCGCGTCGACACCTATATCTGGGGTTCCTATGTGGCCCTGGTGATAATCTCGATAATCGAACTGTTCAGTGCCTCGTCGCAGGAAGTCCGTGTCGACGACATCTACGGTCCCATCATCCGCCATGCCATGTTCCTCGGCATGGGGCTGGTGCTGATGCTGGCCTTGCAGCGCACCCACTTTCTGCGCCTGTATTACGTGATTCCCGCCTTTGTTATTGTGTCGCTGGTGATGATGACCTGGGTCCTTATCGGCGGAACTAAAATCAACGGCGTCAAGCGTGCGATATCGCTCGGCGGCATGATGGTCCTCCCGGCCGAGTTCCTGAAACTGTCCGTGGCGCTGGGCATAGCCTGGATACTGAGCCGCAGCCAGATAAAGGGCAAGCGCGATGTGACCACATCCGGTGTGGTGATGTGTGCCGCCCTGGTGCTTGTGGCCTCGGCGCTGCTGGTGAACCAGGGCCTGACGAACACTCTGCTGCTGATGGGCATCTCGCTGGGCATGATGCTGGTGGGCGGTGTAAGTTGGCGCAAGATGGGCTGGGTGCTGATTGTCTATCTGGTGCTGGGCGGATGTCTGGGCATTTACAAGATGGCAAGCAGTAAGGACGTCGGCCCTACGCCCGAAGATATCGAACTGGCACGCATAAACCAGACCGAAGTGCAGTCGACTGCCGACAAGGGCAACCGCATGCATACGTGGACAAAACGTCTTGAACGTCACTTCCGTCTCAACAAGAGCCACGACCCCATTACCGACGAGAACAAGCAGGAGCAACTGAGTTTTATTGCCCAGGCCCACGGCGGTCTGACGGGCGTTGGCGTAGGAAACTCCCGCGAGACCGCACGCCTGCCGCTGGCTTTCTCCGATTATATCTACGCCATTATCGTCGAGGAACTGGGGGCGCCGATAGCCATCTTCGTCATGGCCCTTTACCTCTTCCTGATGGGCAGGGCGGGGCGCCTGGCCATGGTGTTCAAGAGCACGCTGCCTTGCCTGCTGGTGATTGGCTGCGCGCTGGTGATTTCATTGCAGGCGCTGTTCCATATCTGTATCGTGGTGGGTGTGTTCCCCGTTTCCGGACAGCCGTTGCCGCTGATATCGAAAGGCGGCACGTCGATTATCGCCACGTCGATTGCCCTGGGCATCATGCTCTCGGCTTCGCGCTGGGGCGCCCGCAGCAGCGACGGCGAGGAGACTTTCCGCCGCGAACTCAACACTCTACCCGAAGAAATAGCAAAATCAAATCCCTCACAAGTATAAAATTCAGAGTATGGCAAAAATAGAGCGAGTACTGATAAGCGGTGGCGGTACCGGAGGTCATATCTTCCCGGCGCTGTCGATAGCCGCGGCCATAAAGAGGCGCAATCCGCAGGCCGAAATCCTGTTTGTCGGCGCCCTGGGCCGTATGGAGATGAAACGTGTGCCCGACGCCGGATATGAAATCGTGGGCCTGCCCGTGGCCGGTTTCGACCGCAAGCGTCTGTGGCGCAACATACCCGTTCTGGTGAAACTGTGGCGAAGCATGCGCCGCGCCCGCCGCATCGTGCGCGACTTCCGTCCGCAGATTGCCATCGGAGTGGGAGGCTACGCTTCCGGACCCACGCTCAAGGCCGCTCAGAAGGCCGGAGTTCCCACCCTGTTGCAGGAACAGAACTCATATCCCGGCGTGACCAACAAACTGCTGGCCGCGCATGCCGGCGCTATCTGTACCGCCTATCTCGGTCTGGAACGTTTTTTTCCGGCCGACCGTATAACGCTGACAGGTAATCCTGTGCGTGCGTCGCTGCTGGAAATTACAGCCACGCAGGCCGAGGCGAAGAAGGCCCTGGGCTTCGACCCGGAACGTCCGCTGGTTCTGGTTGTGGGCGGTTCGCTGGGCGCGCGCACAATCAACGAAAGCATGGCTGCCGGGCTCGACTCGCTGCTCGACGGCACCCTGCAGGTTATGTGGCAGAGCGGCGCCTCGGGCGAAAAAGAGGCCATGGAGGCTGCCAAGGGACGCAAGGACCTTGTGGCCACCGCCTTCATCAAGGATATGGCCACTGCCTACCGTGCCGCCGACCTGGTGGTGGCCCGTGCCGGCGCAGGCACCATCAGCGAACTGCAACTGCTGGGCAAGCCCGTGATTCTGGTGCCCTCACCCAACGTGGCCGAGGACCATCAGCGCAAGAATGCCATGGCCCTTGTCGAGCGCGACGCCGCCAGGATGATTCTCGATGCCGACGCCCGCCGCGACCTGGTGACCGCAATTAAGGAACTTGCCGCCGACGGCCCCGCACGCCTGAGGCTGGCACAGAACATACAGAAAATGGCCCTGGCTGACGCCGACGAGAAAATTGTCGACGCCGTCCAGCGCATTATTGACGAAAAACAATGAAAAGAGTATACTTCATAGGTGCCGGCGGCATCGGAATGGCCGCCCTGGAACGCTATTTTATGTCCAAAGGCATGAAGGTGGCCGGCTACGACCGCTTCCCCACCCCGCTTACGGCCCGCCTCATCGAGGAGGGCGTTGACATTTCATACCGTGACACCGTCGACGATATCCCCGAGGAATTCCGCACCCCCTCGCCAGACACGATGGTTGTCTACACCCCTGCCGTGCCCCACGACGCCGCTGTGATGCGCTTTTTCACCGAGGGCGGCTTCAATCCTGTGAAACGTTCAGCCGCGCTGGGCCACATCACCGACAATTCCAAGGCCATCTGTTTCTCGGGCACGCACGGCAAGACTACCACCTCGTCGATGGCCGCGCATCTGCTGCACACCTCGTCTACGGGTTGCAACGCCTTCCTGGGCGGCATCCTGTTGCGCTACAACAGCAACCTGATGCTGTCGGCCACTTCGCCTTACAGCGTCGTCGAGGCCGACGAATATGACCGCTCCTTCCACCGCCTGCATCCCTACATCGCCGTGGTGACGGCTACCGACCCCGACCACCTCGACATCTACGGCACCGAGGAGGCATATCTGGAATCCTTCGCCCACTTCACCGAACTGATTCGTCCCGGCGGCGCACTTCTGGTGCATACCGGCCTGAAACTGAAACCACGTCCCGGAAAGGACGTGCGCACCTACACATACAGCCGCCACGAGGGCGATTTCCATGCCGAGAACATCGTTACCGGCAACGGCGCGATAACTTTCGACTTCGTCTATCCCGGCGGCCGCATCGACGGTATTTCGCTGGGCGTGCCCGTCGAAATCAACATCGACAATGCCATCGCCGCCATGGGCGCCGTGTGGATTGCCGGCGAACTGACACCCGAAATCGCACGCAAGGCCATGTCCTCCTTCCCCGGCGTCGAAAGGCGCTTCCAGGTGCACCTGCGCCAGCCCGGCACCCACGGCAAGGTGGTGATTGACGACTATGCACACCATCCCGACGAACTGGCCTCGTCCATACGTTCGGTGCGTGCCCTCTATCCCGGCCGTCACCTGACCGTCGCCTTCCAGCCTCACCTCTACACACGCACCCGCGACTTCGCGCCGCAGTTTGCCCGCGCCCTGTCGATGGCCGACGCCGTGGTGCTGGCCGACATATATCCGGCACGCGAGGAGCCTATCGAAGGCGTTACCTCCAAAATAATCTTCGACGATATCGAATTGACCGACAAAGTCATGATTTCAAAGGAGAATTTTGTAGATACGATGAAAAACCGTAACTTTGACATATTATTGACCGCCGGAGCGGGCGACATGAGTTTCAGCGTGCCGACGCTGTGCCGTGCCATCGATCCGGAGGCAACCGTGAATTATGATTGACCGTCATCCGATAGTAGCGTTTATCCTTACGGTGGTGCTTGCCGTATATCTGCTGGTGGCCCTGCGGGTCTCGGCCGATATGTCGTCGGCACAGCCATACACGTCGTGCCGCATCACCATCGACGATACCACTGCTACCGGATTCGTGTCGCAGGCCGAGGTGTCGCAGGAATGTGGCGACATCATGCAGTGGATCGGACAGCGGCCACGCGGCCGCATCAGCCTCGACTCGATCGAGCGGACCCTGCGGCGGTGTGACAAAATTGAGCGCGTGAATGTGTGCGAACTCAACAACGGCGTCCTGGCCATCGACGTGGTGCCGATGACCCCTGTGGCGCGCGTCTTCGACATCAATTCGTCCTACTATATCAACGCCGAGGGCAAGCGCATCTCGGCCACGCCGCGCTATCATGTCGATGTGCCGGTGGTTGTAGGCTCGGCCTCGCGGCCCGCAAGGCGTCTGCTGCCGCTACTGGCCTACATAGCAGCCCACCCCGAACTCGACGCCCTTGTATCGACCGTGAAGCAGGATTCCCGGGGCGACATAATCATCGTTCCCACTATCCGCGGCCATGTGGTGAATTTCGGCGATACATCGATGGTGGCCGACAAATTCGACCGTCTTCGCCGCTTCTACCGCGGTGTGATGCCCACGGTCGGTTGGGAAACCTACGACACCCTGGCCGTCAAATGGCGTGGCCGCGTGGTGGCCACCCGCCGCAATAAGGCCCTTGGCGCCAGCATGCTCAGTGCCGTCGTCGAGGAATTTGACGATATCGACGACCACGACACCATGCGCACTCCGCTCCACGGCGGCGACTCGACGCAAACCAACCCCTGAAATAACACGTAACAACCACACATACAGTCCATGGAATCAAGATATATAGCCGCCATCGAGATTGGCAGCAGCAAAATCAAAGGCATCGTGGCCACGGTGGACGCAACGAAGGCCATAGCGATAACCGCTGTGGAGGAAACAGATTCGGGCGACAGCGTGCGCTATGGCCGTGTGCAGAACGCACGCGAGGTGAGCCAGCGCGTCAACGACATAATCCGCCGGCTCGAGAACAATCCCCGTATGAACGGGGGGCATATTACCACCGTGTTCGTGGCCAACGGCGGACGCTCGGTGATGTCGGCCTATGCCGAGGCCACCGTGCGCCTGGGCGGCGAGGCAGAAATCACCCGGCAGGTAGTGGAACGTCTGCACAAGGAGGCCCGCTACGCCCTGGCCACCGACCGCGATATCCTGGCCATCGACGACCGCCGCTATGTCGTGGACAATACCGAGGTTAAGAAGATTATCGGCACCTTCGGCAACAGCGTCCACGGCGAGTTTACCTTCGTGACAGCCTCGCCCGAGAATTTGCGCAACCTGGACCGCGTGAAGATTGAATCGCACGGCAAGGACATTCCGCGCAGTTACCTGCCGCGAATCATGGCTCTCGCCTCGCT
>CAJJOO010000002.1 GCA_905193395.1 uncultured Porphyromonadaceae bacterium | reverse complement strand
CCCTGACACTGACGGCCGCCGCAACAGCCCAGACCCTCACACCCGTCGGCCGGCCTCCGCTCGCCGGCACATCCGCGCCCGCTTTCCGCAGCGCAGCCCTAAAGGCCGCCGCTCCGGACACCATTGTCCCCGCGGTTTCCGTGAGCGATTCCCTGCTGGCCCTGTATGCCACCTCGCCCGACGAGGTTTTCTCCATGCCCCTGGCTCTGCCCCCGGTGTTCTTCATGCCGGCGGTCTATGACACATACCATTTCGACGAACCCCTGGGCATCGGCGACAATGTATTCTCCGGCGACGACGCCCTGCGCTGGACCGAGGAATACAAGGTCCTGTTCACCAACATGACCACCCTGCGCCGCAACCTCTTCTTCAACCATCCCGAACTGGTGAAATACAATCTCAGCACACTGCCCGTGGCGCCGGTCCAGTATACCGCGGTAGTGAATCCCGCCGATTTCTCAATCAGCGTGGCCGAAATCTCCGCAACGCCCACGGCGCCCACCCTCGAGGCTGCCGAGGTCCAGAAACGCCACTGGATACGCACCTTCTCGGCCTCGCTCCAGTTCTCCCAGGCCTATGTGTCGCCCAACTGGTACCAGGGCGGAAACAACAACCTAAATGCCCTGGCAAACATCTACTATAACGTGAAACTCAACCAGGAATACCACCCCAACCTCCTGTTCGAGACCACGGCACAATATAAACTCGGCATCAACAACGCTCCGGACGATTCAATCCACTCATACAACGTCACCGAGGACGTGTTCCAGATCAACACCACCTTCGGTGTGAAGGCCGCCCACCGCTGGTACTATTCGTTTACCGGCCAGTTCAAGACCCAGGTAGTCAACTCATATAAGAGCAACAGCCACAACCTGCAGTCGGCATTCCTCTCTCCGGGGGAACTGACAGCGGGTCTCGGTATGACCTACAACTACGTCAATAAGCCAAAAACTTTCAATTTCGACGCATCCATCGCTCCGGTATCCTACCACATGATTACCGTGGTAAACAACGACGTCGACCCCGGTGCCTACGGAATCGACCCCGGACGCAAGACCAAGAACTCTTTCGGTTCCACAGCCGAACTGAAACTCAGATGGAGAATGTCCTACAATATCGTGTTCTCGTCGCGCGTCTTCGCCTTCACCGACTACGATTCCTTCCAGTGCGACTGGGAGAATACCCTGGCCTTCGACATCAACCGTTTCCTCACCACGCAGATTTATGTCCACGCCCGCTACGACACCAACACCCCGCGCTGTGCGGACCCCGAGTGGCACAAACTGCAGGTGAAGGAAATCTTCTCGATTGGATTCTCCTATAAGTTCGCCTCAATCTGATTTCCCGGAAGTCCGTCTACCGTGCCCATGAAAAGCCCTGTAACAGCGATTATCGTGGTTCTGACGGCCTCTCTTGCCGCCGCAGCCTCCGACCCTCTGGCCGGCCGCTGGATGGTGGGCGACGGGGGCGCCGTCCTCGACATCGTCGAGATGCCCGGCGTAGGCGGAAACCTGGAAATCCGCTGGATCGACGGCCCGGATTTCTCTATCCTCCCCGGCACCCCCATAGGCGTGGCCCGCAGTACCTCCGAGGCCGGAAAATACGACTGCCGCTTGACCACCGACCCTCGCCGCGCACGCTCGCACGCCCGCAAGGTCGATTTTGTCCTTGAACTGGACGGCAACACGGGCGATTCATTCTCAATGTCCCATTACCGCCGCGGCCGCCGCGTCACCCTGTGGCGCTGGCTGCCATATCTGTTCCGCATGAGCATCAGCAATTCCGAGGTTCCCGCGGGACTCGACGGCGCAAGGCGTGTCGATGCGCCGCCAAGTTACGTAGTGCTGTGAAACGGACTGTGCTGACAGCGGTAATAGCCTTGACGGCCCTCGCAGCGGTGGCTCAGAACCTTTCGCGGCCCGTCTCGCGGCGCCACGTGCCCCGTGTGGCCGTGCAGACCGCAATAACAAGCGACACCATTGTCCCGGCCCCGGACAGCGTGGTGGTTTCCGGCTTCGAGAAGCCCCTCCGCTCCACCCGCGAGACAATGTTCGTCACCAACAACACCGGCCGGCCACTGACGGCCCTCACCCTCTCGATTGAATATCTCGACATGCGCGGACGCCAGTTGCACCGCGCCGTCCACACCGTCGCCGAGGCAATCCCGCCCGGCGAGACACGCCGCGTCAGCGTCGATTCTTTCGACCACGACGGCCTGTTTTATTATCATCTGACGGGAAGCAACGCCCGCTCGGGACATCCAACGCCCTTCGACGTGCGTGTCACAGTGGCGAGCATTGTCTGCCCCTCGTTAAAAGACCCTGACAAGAAATGAAGATAGGAATTATAGCGGCCATGAGCAAGGAACTCGATCTGCTGCTGGCCATGATGGAAAATACCGGCAAGGTCGTGCTCAACGACATCACTTTCCACACCGGCCGGATTGCCGGGCGAGAGATAATCGCCATGCAGAGCGGCATCGGCAAGGTGAACGCCGCCGTTGCCGCCCTCACGCTGATCGACAGTTTCCACCCCGCGCTGGTGATAAATTCCGGAGTGGCAGGCGGAACAGGCTCGGTGGGCATAGGCCGCTGCGTGATTCCCTCGCGGATTTCGTATCACGACGTGTGGTGCGGTCCCGGAACGCAGCGCGGTCAGGCCGACGGCTGCCCCCTGTACTTTGAATGTCCGCTGTCGTCCGAAACCATCCGTGAGGCCGGCGCCGAAACCGGTCTGCTGGTGTCCGGCGATATCTTCGTGATGCACGCCGACGAGGTGGCCCGGATTCTCGAAATCCACCCCGACGCCGTTGCCGTCGACATGGAATCCGCCGCCATTGCCCAGGTCTGCTATATCAAGAACGTGCCATTCGTGGTGGTCCGCGTCATCAGCGACACTCCGGGCGGTTCCGACAATTTCGCCCAGTACGAGGGCTTCTGGACCGAAGCGCCCCTGAAATCGTTCGGCGTACTCACTTCCCTGCTCAGGATTCTCTGAAACGCTTCATCTCCAGGATAATATAAATATAGCGGTGAAGGATATTCCGGTAAAGCCCGGACGGCGCTATATCGCCTCGCTTGTGGCCGAGGGCGAGCACAGCCGTCAGGATTTCAAGTTCTCTATTTCGGACGCGCGCAAGATTGCACGTTCGCTGTCGGCTTTCGCCAATGCCGGCGGCGGCCGCCTGCTGATTGGCGTCAAGGACAACGGCGCCATTGCCGGCGTGCGCAACGAGGAGGACGTATATGTGGTGGAATTGGCCGCGTCGCGCTATTGCGACCCGCCCCAGGAGGTCAGTTTCGCCGCTTACAGCATCGACACGGGCATTGTGGTGATTGTGGCCACGGTCGAACCCGCCGCTGCACGCCCCGTGAGGGTGGTGGAGCAGGACGGAACGCTGCGGGCCTATTACCGGGTGGCCGACGAGAATGTCGTGGCCCATCCGCTGATGGTCCGCGCCTGGGGCGACGCGCCCGTGATGTTCTCGCTAGGCAGCGAAGCGGCCGGACTTTTAGCCCTGGTGGGCGAGTCGCCGGAAGGTATCGCACCGGCACGTGTTGCCCCGGCATTAGGCATGTCGCGTCGCCGCACCGACAGTCTGATTGTGGCGCTGGCATCGGCCGGAAGGATTGATTTCCGCTATAATGGACGCGAGTTCGTGCTGATATCCGCTTCAACGACCGCTGAATAGGGTCAAACTATTAAACGCTGATATCGGCGTAGGGATGCACGCTCGTGCATCCGTTTAACAATCACTTAGCGTGGCATTAGCGCGGCGATATATTTGCCTAGGATGTCGAATTCCAGATTGACGGTCGTTCCGGTCTCGATCTTGCAGAAATTCGTGTGTTCCAGCGTGTAGGGGATGATTGCCACGCGGAACGACCCCGGTGTGGAATCGCACACGGTCAGGCTCACGCCGTTCACCGTCACGGAGCCTTTTTCGACGGTCATGTATCCGGCGCGGCGCATGTCTTCGTCCACGGCATATTCGAATTTGAAATAGCGGCTGCCGCCCGCATCGGTGATTTCGGTGCAGCGGGCAGTGCAGTCCACATGGCCCTGCACGATATGGCCGTCGAGGCGCCCGTTCATCATCATCGAGCGTTCCAGATTCACTAGGTCGCCCGGTCGCAGATTGCCCAGATTCGAGCGGTCCAGGGTTTCGCGGATGGCAACCACCTCGTAGGTGGAATCGGGATGGATTTCGACTACGGTGAGGCACACGCCGTTGTGTGCCACCGACTGGTCCACAGACAGTTCGTCGGCAAACGACGAGCGGACGCGCAGGCGCAGATTGCCGCCTGTCATATCGGCGGCAACTACCGTGGCTGCCTCTTCAACTATTCCTGAGAACATAGTTTGAGATTGTTTGATTCGATAATGAGCGGACGGTTCACGGGCCAGCGGAGGTTGAGGCGCAGGGTATTGTCGGCGGCGTTGTAGCGCGGTTTGGCCATGCGGCCGTTCACCAGCACCTTGGCGTTGCCGTCCACCCGGTGATATATCAAGGTCAGTTCGATGGTTTCGGGTGCCTTGGGATATGTGCCGTGTGCTTCCACGGTAATCCGTCGGCCGCCGTCAGTGGCCTTGAAGGTGATGAGGCGGTGGTTGCCCTCGGCCAGCGTGCCGGTACCCGTGCGGTCGTCGTCGAACATGGTGTATTCGGACGCGAGTCCGGCCACGGGATAGTAGTTGACGGTGAGGCGGCCGGGATTGTAGTCGCCTGTGTTTTCCATCTTGTAGTCGGCCATGGGAATGAAGGCTCCGGCTCGCACGAAGACGGGAATCTTGTCGATGGGCGCGCTGACGGTGGCGGTGCTGTAGCCCGGGTAAACCTTATTGGGCGAATCCATTTCCATCCACTCGCCTGCCGGGAATGTGACGCTGCGCGAGGTGGTGCCCTCGGTCATCACAGGTGCCACCAGCACGTCGCGGCCCCACAGGAATTCATCGCTGATGCTGTCATAGCGTGCTGACGGGTCGGTGAAGTTCAGCGGACGCACCAGGGGATAGCCCTTGGTGGCGTTTTCCCAGGCCAGCGTGTAGTTGTAGGGCAGCCAGCGGTAGCGTTCCCTGACGATTTTAAGGGCCTCCCGGGCATACATCGGGTAGTGGTAGGGTTCGGCATACTGCTGGGCGTGCGTCCTCAGTACGGGCGAGAAAAGGCCCAGTTGCAGCCAGCGCAGATACAGTTCCGGAAGATAGGCGTTTCCGGGGTCGACTGCGAAACCGCCGACGTCGTGGCCCATGTAGCCCAGGCCGCTGAGACCCGAGTTGAGCATGATGCGTATCTGGGGTTCAAGGCCGCCCCACGAACGCGATACGTCGGTCGACCAGGGGAATACGCTGTAACGCTGCAAGCCCGTCGTGCCGCCGCGCATCATCAGCATCAGTCGGCGGTCCGGATAACGCTCGGCAAACATTTCGCTGATTATGCTGCTCCAGTCGTTACCGTACTGGTTGTGATACATAGGCGTGGTGAGGCCGTTGTAGTGTTTGCCCGAAAGGGGATGTACCTCGGGTTCGCCCAGGTCGCCCCACCAGCCGGTGATTCCGGTTTCCGTGAGGCTGTGGTAACGGTCGACCAGCCAGCGGCGTGTGGCGGGATTCGAGACGTCGAACATGCCGCCTTCACCTACCCAGATTTTCACCTCCTGGCTGTTGCCGAGGGTGTCAAGAAGCAACATTGAACTGTCGGTCAGTACCTTGTAGTTGTCAATTGCGCGGCCGTTGCGCAGCACGTAGGGCTGGCTGATGGCCACCAGGTTCACGCCCTTGCGCGCGAGGCGCTCGAGCATGCCTTTGGGGTCGGGCCACTGTTCGGGGTCCCAGGCCAGGCGTCCCATGTCCTGCTCCTTGCCGTACCAGTAGAGGTCCAGAACGATGCCGTCCAGTGGATAGCCGGCCTCTTTGAGCGTGTCAACGACGGCCAGGGTCTCGCGTTGGTCGTGGTAGCCGTATTTCGATGTGATATAGCCCAGTGACCAGAACGGGGGCAGCGGCTGGCGTCCCGTGAGCGACGACAGTTGCTCGGTCACGTCGGCCAGGGTCTTGTCGCCCAGGATATAGTAGTAGTCCACTGGCCGGTTGTTGTCGGTGATGTATTCGATGGAATTGTCTACAATCATCTCCGAGCGGGCATAGTCGTCGAACAGCAGGGCGAAGCCGTCGGTCGACACGAACAGCGGCATCGTGATGTTCATCTGGCTGATTCGCGGGTCGTTGCCGGTGTAACCGTAGTTCTGGCGGTTGTACATCACCAGGGTATCGCCGCGCAGATTCAGGCTGTGGCCGCGTTCGCCGGCGCCGTAGACCGAGCCGCGCGCCGTCGTGGTGAGACACAGGGCCGTGCGGCCGTTTTCCAGGCGGCGCACGCCGTCATCGCAGATTGTGCGTTCGCCCGGTGCTGTTATGGTCAGAAAGCCCGTGCGGTTGTCCAGAACGGCCGTTATGCCGGCCTCGGTGGCCAGGGTGGTGATATAGGGACCGGTATGGCCCGTCGTGGCCGTCTTTCCGGCCTGAGGCTGCAGCACCACGGCCTGCGAGGGCAGGGGATGCTGGCCGGGAAGGGCATTGGCGATTCTCAGGATATGCGGCGTCACGGCCGTTACGGTTACTTTCCGTCCGTCGGCCGTGGTGGCGCTTATTGATTCTGCGGCCTTCGCCGGCATCGCGCCGATACAGGCCATTGTGAGTGTTACGGTGGCTATGAGTGTCCTGTTCATTGTTTTGAATGAGTTTTTTGTATGTCAGGTCAGTTTTGCCGTCAGGGGTCTATGCGGAAGGTATAGGCCAGCCAGGCTATGGTGTTGTCGCCCTGTTTGCAGTAGGTGCCGGAGGGCGTGAATTTTTTCTTTCTGCTGCCTTCTGAGGCGGCCGTCGCCAGGCGCGTGAAGTTTTTGGAACCGGACAGCAGCGGTTTCCAGTGTGTTTCGATGCGGTCGAAATTGTAATTGTTCAGGTCGTCGAACAACCCTTTCAGCGCCGGAATCTTCTCCATTTCGTCGCGTTTCCACAGGCGGTTGTTCTCAAGATATTTCAGGGCGGCGGCATCGGCTGTTTTTGCGGCCGGTGCGGCAGTTGCAGGTGCAGGTTTCTGGGCAGGGGCGGGAGCGGAGGCTGCCTGGGCGGCTTGCCCGGCCGGAGCCTGCACCTCGGTGGTCTCGGTGGCTTCGGTGTTCTCGGCGCCCGTGTCGCCCTTGCCGGGGGCTGCCCACAGGCCTATGAGGATGCCTGCAACCATGGCGCAGAGCACCGCTATCAGTGCCTGTCGCGGGGTCAGGGCGCCGCGCGGAGCACCTGTGTACGACAAGTGGTTCAGTTTGCCCGCACCCTCGCTTATCTGTTCGTTGGTACTGTATCCCTCTACGGGGCACTCGGAGATGTCTCGCTTGGTATGTATCTCGAAACGGATGGGCGAGCCGAATTCCGTGCATTTCACGGGCAGTTCGAAGCGGTATATCTTCCGCTGGTCGTGGAGTTGAATCAGGGCTTGGGCGCTGGATGCCAGGTCAATGCGTCCGCGGAAGGGGCTGTAGCCCGGAGCGCTCACCTCCACGAGGGCGTTCTTGATTTCCGACAGCGCGAAGGGCGTACCGTCGGTGATTTCACGCCCGTTGACCTTGATTACGGCGTCGGTCACCGGCCGGCGTGTCGATAGCGATGTGATTTTGAACGAGGCGCGCGAGATGGTCTTGTCGCTGTCCTCGGCCTTGATGGCGGGGGTGATGATGCCTGCGCCTGTAATCTGCACGTGGCTCAAGCGGTCCTCGCAGCCGTTGCGCGTCCAGCGCACGGTAACGGTCGACCCTGGTGTCACCAGGAACGGGCGATCAAACGTCCGGCCGAAAATTGCCGGTGTGAAACCGTCGGTATCGTCCTCGGGGGGCAGCAGCGGCACGGCAACCGACGGGCGGAACGAAGAAAGCGCTTCGGCCGAACAGGGCACGTCGCGGTCGGCCGGGAGCAGCAACACGCCGGCATAGCGCGTCAGGTCGGGCTGATAGAGCATCGAGCCGTAGAAGGATTCAGGCTGCAGCCCTGTGGCGCCGCCGCAATGTATGCAGGCATAGCCGCCGTCGGGGTTCGAGGCAACCATGGCCGCGCGGCTCTCGTCAACGGGATATTCGCGCGAAAAAGTCTCGTGCAGCGCCGTCAGTTCCTCGGCCGTCACCTTCGGGTTGGAAATCATCGCTACGGTCTGGCCCACGATTTCGCCCATCTGCTCGGGGGTGATTACCAGCCGGGCCGGCACGAATATCGTTGTGGCCAGGTGGTCAAGCGGCTGCGACGGAATGGTGCGCAGGATAGTGAAAAAACTGCCTTCGTTGATATAACTCAACATGAAAAACAGGTTCTTTTCGGCCGGATTGTAGCCGACGGTCGCCAAGGCGTCGCGCAGGTCGTGGATGTGCTCCTGCACATTCTCGGCCGGATTTATGTTGCGCACGCTGCTGAAACCTCTGAGTGATTTCGAGATATATAGTTGCAGTTTGTTCATCATGCCCCGTTTTTGATAAATAATTCGAGTATCGGCACAAAGTTAACAATTATTTTTATAATTATTTGCCCGTTAGGCTAATTTTACATAACTTTGGCCCGATAAGCCCGAATAACCCCCTAAATCTCTTATATCTATGAAATTTAATGCAATCTGCGGTGCTTTCCTGGCATCAATTCCTTTCCTCTCCCTGCTGACGGCCTGCGGCTCGAAGTCCGATGACGGCGATATGAACGACATCGACTACATCGCCGTTCAGGAAGAGAAGGACGGAAACTGGAGTTTCTATGCTCCCGACGGCAAAATTCTCTATCCCGACGAATTCAAACAGAAACCTACCTGCGTTGTCGAGGGTTACTTCTCCGTCAAGGAAGGCGACGGCTACACTCTCTACAAGGCCGCTGACAAACCCGAGGTTGTCAAGGACTGCGAGGGTCTCTATGACTTGGGTTACATGGCCGAAGGGCTTATCCCCGTAACACGTCCCAAAGAACGTATCACCGTCATAAAAGGCAACGGCGAGGCCGCCTTTACACTCGAACCCGTCAAGGGCAAGGAAATCACCTCCTGCGCCCCCGCTTTCGCCGAAGGTCTGCTCTGGGTGACCGACGAGGACGGCAAGGAAGGCTACGTCGACACCAAGGGCCAGGTGGTGATTCCCCTGAAATATGAGTCCGCACGCGACTTCCACGAAGGTCTGGCAGTCGTCACAATCAAGAACAGCGACGACGAAAACGAACATCTCGTCATTGACAAGAAGGGCGAGACCGTCTTCAAGATCCGCAAGGGGTTTGAACTCAAAAAATACTTTTTTAGAAACGGCTATCTGGTGGCCAAGGATTCCAACGGCCGCATTGTTTTCCTCGACACCAAGGGTGAAATTGCCTACAAGGCTCCGGCCAAGGTCGAAACAGTCGGCGAATACAACAAAAATGTATTCGTGTTCCGCAACGAGGATGGCGAATATGGCGTCATGACCTTTGCCGGCGAGACCTTGATTCGTCCCAAATTCGAAGGTATCATGCTTGTCGGCGACAAATTCCTCTGCAACTCCGACAAGGAGGCCGTACTCCTCAGCGCTTCCGGCGACGAAGAGATGTCGTTCGACGATTTTGACCGCGGCGTGGCTTATCTCGGCCGGTTCGGTTACGTTGGCGTCGACCGCCAGACTTCGGTATTCCTCGACAAGGAAGGCAAACCCCTCCACAACGCCGAATTCAACGATATCAGCATCAACAAGTCGCACTCGTACAACGTTTCCAGCGACTTCTTCAACACCCAGGCCGTTGTCGATGCCATCGTAGACAAATTCACAGGTAAGGGTCTCGGCAAATTCGTAATCGGTGCCCATCCCTCGGCCCTCTTCTCCTCGCCCGACGAATATACATATACCTCGAATGTGCGCCTGGACGAATTCGACGTCAAGGGCTATCGTTTCAATGTGCAGTTCGGAGCCTCGTTCTCGCAGTATATGGCATATTCCAACTACCAGTTCAACGGCTGGGAATATAACTACGTCAAATCCTGGAATCCCGAATCCGAACTGTCCTTCCTCGCAGCAGAAATCCGCACCAACACCAAATGGGGTAACGACGGCTCGAAGGCTATCGTCAAGGCCTTCCGCGACAAGGGATTCGCACTCAAAGGCGAGACCAAGGAATCCGTATCCGCCTATAAGGCTCTCCTCACCAAGGGCAATGTATATATCTTTGTCTCCAGCGAAAAGGACGGCTCCAATGGTTACGTATATATGGGTAACGCCACCGAACAGAACGTCAGCGAACTCTCGAACGCGATTAAAAGTGCCAATGAATAACCACGGGTTGAGGAATAAAACCACGCCTGCGTAAGTTTCAGAAACTGCCGGTGATAAAAACCGCAAGTAACGTCTACCTTTTGACAGCATGATACAAAAAGTCGCGGCTGACAAAGTGTCGGTCCGCGACTTTTTGGCATGATATTTGTTTATATTTCAAATATATTATTCATAAAAGCAACATACATCAGAAATGGAAAAAATTCAACCCGGAAAGTATGTCGAAATGACCTACGACCTCTATAAAGTGAACCCCGACGGCAGTGAAGAACTCTTCCATCAGGTCGACGCCGAAAACCCCGAAGCCGTGATCTACGGTATCACCCCGGGCATGGTCGTGCCCCTCGAAAAGGCCCTCGAAGGCATGGAGCCCGGCTCCGAATTCGACGTCACCGCAACGGCCGATGAAGCCTACGGCCACCGCAGCGACGAGTATCTCGTGACCCTCGAAAAGGATGTATTCATGGTCGACGGCGAATTCGACCCCGAAATGGTAAAGGAAGGTGCCGAACTCCCCATGATGACCGCCGACGGTTTCCGTATCAACGGCGTTGTCAAGAAAGTCGGTGACAAGGAAGTTGTGATGGACTTCAACCATCCCCTGGCCGACGCCACCGTCCGCCTCAAAGGTAAGGTGACCGTGGTCCGCGACGCCACCCCCGACGAAATCAAATTCACCACCGGCGAAGGCTGTGGCTGCGGTTCCTGCGGCTGTGACAGCGGCTGTAATGAGGGTGGTTGCAACGACAGCACCTGCGGCTGCGACCACAAAGGCTGTCACTGATACCGACAAATCCCTATAACGACAGAGACCGGACCATGCGGCCCGGTCTCTTATTGTGTATGCCTGAACGATTCCTTTATTTCAGTACGACGATTTCTGCGGGGGGGGTATGGCCGAAATCGGCGCCGTCGCGCAGGATGAGCGTCGCCTTGTAGACGCCGTCGGCCACGGGATTGCCGCTGTTGTCGCTCAGGTCCCATTTGTAGGGCAGCATGGGATTCTCGACCGTGCGCACGGTGTTGCCGGCATTGTCGGCGATAATCAGGCGCGACTGTTCGGGCGACGAATACCCGGCCAGGTCAATGGTGGCCTCGGTGCGCGCCGAGTTTTCGGCAACTTCCAGATGACCTTTGATATTGCGTGTCACGACGTTGAAATCCACAGTTGCCGTGGCCGGCATATCGGCATTGTTCACGGCTATGAGGCGTGCGGTATGGACGCCTTCTGCCAGTCCGTCGACGGGGAGCGTCAGCACCATCATGCCGTCTTCATTGCGGCGGATATAGCGTTGCAGGTTCTCGAAGCGGCGCGAATCGTCGATGGTAACCGATGTGCCCGAGGCTACGCCATCGGTCGACATGCGCAGTCCGCATTCGCCGGCATCTATCACGGCCACGAGGTCGACGGATGCTTCCACTTCACCCCCGGCCACGAAATCCGGTGCGCCGGCCGCAAAACTCTCGATGGTCGGTGCGGCGAATTCCCCTGGTTCTGTTCCGGCCACATAGTCCTCGACGGTCACTTTTTCCAGCGAGCCGAGTGCGCGCAGCCCTGTGACGGTGTCGACAGCGGAAACGATGAGGCGGTTTTCGCCGAAAGTTGTGGGCACGGGGCTGACGAGGGCCACCTCAAAGCGGCCGTTCACGGCGAAACCGTCGGCACGGGCCGCGATTCCGTTCTGCGTCTCGACGTCGCGTGGCTTGAAATTATTCTCGCCGGCGGTGTTGACGGCGGTCTGTGTCACCGGCGGGGCGGCGAGAGTCAGGGTCACGGGACCGTTGAAAGATTCGATTATTTTACCGTCGGCGTCGGTCACGCTGCCGCTGATGGTCATCGGCTTGAGCGGCTGAATGGCTGTGGTTGCGGCAGCCGGGGCTTCGACGCTGATGCGGTATGACGGCGTGCGTGCCGGCAGCGCCGGGTCGCCGGCAAGGTTGTAGTTCATCACGTTCAGAAGGGCGTTCGAGGCCGACGCTCCGCCCGCGTTCTGGTTGTCGATGACGATGCGGCGCGATTCCATGTAGATGTCGCCGAAGGTGGCGTTCATGCCCGCTTTCGAGTAGGCATGTACAGCCGAGAGACAACTCCACTGGTTGTAGGAGATATAGACGCTGCGGCACGCGCCGATTCCGGCAACAATGCCGCCCTCGGGCTGCAGAAGCATGGTCTCGACGAGGCCGCTCTGGTTGCGGTCGAAGGCATATTGGTCGCAACTCGAGAATATGGCTAAGGGATAAACGGTGTTGGCAGTGCCGGAGGCCGTGCGGATGTCCCACAGACCGCTGTTGCCTATTGAAGTGCTGTTGCCGTGGCCGCAGTACACGAACATTCCCAGCCCGTTGAGGATTTCGTCCGTAATCAGTTTGTGAATCCTTTCGGTGTTGCGGTCAGTTGCCGGAATCAGCAGCGACGAGTGTGCGCGCACGGGCAGGCCGCCTTTCAGGTTGGTGCTGAACCGCGTGGCGCATTGCTCGGCATGGTCTAGATGGGTGTAAGCGTCGCCGGCATCGCTGATGAACAGCGAGCGGAAAGTCTCGGCTCCGGCGGCCGTGTTGGCAAGATGGCGTCCGGCCTTGGTCACGTAGGCCTCGGCCTGTCCGACGTTCAGTGCCGGCACGCGGCCCACCGCGAGATGGGTCATCTCGCGGATTATGTTGCTGTGCGCATACTGGTCGCTGAGCATGCCGAAGAAGTTGTCCGACGCGTAGTTGCTGATAGTGTTGCGCATCTGATACATGTCGTTGTTCTCGTAGCACAGCAGGCGGTCGGCCTGCGGCACCTGGATGCAGCGGTTGTCGTAGTTCACGGGACCCATCAGCAGCAGATAGCGCATCTTCTGCGGATTGCGGTCGTAGAGCATCTTCAAGAAACGGCGATAGGCCATGGCATCGCGTGTGCCAGACGAAAATTCGTTGAAAATCAGGTTGTGGTCCACCACGGCCACATCCATGTCCTGATATTGCTTGTGCAGGGCGGCCAGGCGCTGCGACACACCGGTATATTCGGGTGTGGTGATGATGACCATGTCGGGTACGGACATCGAGTGGAGATCCTGGTTGGCCACATCGCCTTCCACGGCGGGGGTGGGGTAGGAGGCCGCGGGATTGAAGGCCAGGGTGCGCATTGTGGGGCGTGAGGTGACGAAGGTAATGCTATGGGCCTCCGGGTCGTAGGTGCCGCTTATGGCGCGGATGTCGGCCGAATTTTCGATGTCCCACAGAACCACGTCTCTCTCATTTTCGACATCGGGGAACACAATCCGCTGCCCGCTGCTGTTCTCGCCCTCGCCGTGCAGCATCACCAGGCAGGGGTCGGCGGCATCCAGGCGGTTGGCGCGGGGATAGCGCAGCATGGTGCGGTTCACGGCACAGATGCGGTAGTCGTCGCCAGCGGGTATGGCAACGTCGAATACTGTGGGAATCTCGGCGGCGGAGCCTTCCGGCGCCTTGAAGTTGATATAGCCGCGTGCCTCGTAGTACGCGGTGAATTCGCTGCCGTTCAGGGCATAGGCCTGTATGTTGGAGGAGATGAGCGTGTCTACTGCGCTTGTCGTGGAAACGTGCAGACGGCGCGCCGTCGACGACGATATGCCGAACTGGTAGGTCCATGAGCCTTCCGTGCGCAGGTTGGTGGGCTGGAAATTCTTGATTGTCACCGGGAACGAGGCGGTCGTGCCGGGCTGATACTGCTTGCCCAGGAAGCCTGCGCCGCCGTTGATGGGGTTGTATAGTTCGTCCTCGACAATCTCGATGTGGATATGCGAGGTGGTTATGGCTTTCGTGGAGGCGGGCGGAACGCTCGTCGTGCCGTTTATGGGGAAGGTGCCGCGGCTGTCGCTCAGCATGTAGCACGACTTCGTGTCATACAGATTGCGGTGAACTGTGATGCTCCGGTCGTCGCCCAGGGTAT
This sequence comes from uncultured Porphyromonadaceae bacterium, assembly GCA_905193395.1. Lineage (GTDB taxonomy): Bacteria > Bacteroidota > Bacteroidia > Bacteroidales > Muribaculaceae > CAG-873. The sequence continues at coordinate 3,648 of CAJJOO010000002.1, read as the reverse complement.
TTTTGGCCGTGGCGCGGGCGTCGCCCTGTCCGTAGAACAGGATGCGACCGTCCGCGGTGTGCATGGTCGGTGCCGGGACCATGTCGTCCGGGTCGTCATCGCGGAAACCGTAGTCGGCGAACTGTGTGCTGCCGTAGCCGTAGACCTGGACCTTGGAGGGTTCCGAGAAGCCCATTTCGCGCAGTTGGTCGTAAGTTATCTGGTATATGCCTTCCGCTGTGGTGGAGATTTTCACCCATTTTCCGGACGCGAGGAGCGATGATGATGAATAGATGCTGCTGTCAAACGCCGTGACGGCCTCGCAGGCAGTCACGGCCAGTGCCATCGCAAGAATTATTTTTAGTTTCGTTACCATAGGTGAGACTGAGGAGGCTTATGGTGGGGGATTGTGAAATGATGGTATATGCTATTTGATGTTGAATTGCAGGATTGGTTCGCCGCCGAGACTGACAACGAAATGCGTGTCAATCTTCGGCCTGTACGGCGGCAACGGCGCCGGCAGCACCAGCATGTCGCCGGTCTTGAAGGTGCTGTGCCGCGAAAGGACGGCCAGAACTTCGCTCCATTGCTCCGGCTGCGGCACGAATGTCAGCGCTCCCTGTGGCGTCTCCGTTGTCACGGGGCCGTCGGGAAGCGGCAGCCAGGTCCCCTGAACCAGGGCGTCGTCGGCCATATCGGGGTCTGCTTCGGCATTCTCGCCCACGGGTCGCGTGTAGTTGACGATACTCCACGCGCCGATATAGCGCATGGCAAACTGCGGCGCGATGCACTTGCCCAGGCGGTCGATGCGCAGCGCCGGCCGCAGCGAACACTCAACCTCGAAATCCTCCGGCAGGAACAGCGGGCGCCGGTCGGGCCTCAGGCACGAGTCGGCCATCAGGGCCGGACGGCTTCCGTATCTGTCGAGGCGTAAGATTTTCATTGTTGCGGCAGGTTGGCCAGTCTGTTGTACATCACCGCCAGATGGGAATAAATCGAGGTATTGGTCACCACTACTCCCTGGCTCACCCTGATTCGGGTAGGGGTGAAGTTCCACAAGGCCTTTACCCCGGCGCTCACCAGGGCGTCGGCCGTGGTCTGGGCACTTTCAACGGGAACGGCCACGATTCCGATGCGGATGCGGTGCTTGCGCACCAGCGAGGGGAGCGCCGATGGGGCATAGACGGGAATCGAGGCGATTGTTGTGCCGATTATTTCGGGATTGGTGTCAATGCCGGCCACTATGTTCAGGCCGTAGCGTTGCAGACCCGAATCCTGCATCAGGGCGGCACCCAGCGACCCGGCGCCGACAATCACGGCTGCGTGCCGCGTAGTGAAGCCCAGGAACGAGCGAAGCGCCTTTTCCAGCGACTCCACTTCATAGCCTATGCGCGTCTTGCCCTTGATGTTGATGTACGAAAGGTCTTTGGCTATCTGCGAGGCATCGACATGCAGTTCCTCGGAGATGCGCGTTGACGACACATGCTCCACGTTTTCGCCGCGCAGCATCGTCACGTAGGCCAGATACCACGGCAGCCGCCTGAGCGTGGGCTCGGGCAGCAGGTCCTGTGCTTTGGCGTTTCGGCTGCTTGTTGTACTCATTGAGAACCTTCCGGAATATAGGATTTGCAGGTGCAAAGTTACGGATTTTCGGCCAATAACCCAACACCGGCGAGTGTTAAATCTGAACCCGCGCCAGCGGATTGGCGTGCGGCGGTCATTGGGCCGCCACGGCTATGCGCCGCGAGGCTGTCTCGTAGTTGGCGTTGTCGGTCGATATGGACGCGCGGTAGATGTAGATTCCGCGGTTCACGCGGCGCCCGGCGCTGTCGGTGAGGTCCCAGGTCACGGGGGCCGAGGTGTTCATGTCACTCATGCCCTTGGACGAGCCGGTCCACAGCGCGTGGCCCAGCAGGTCGAAGACCGTAACGGTCACTTCCACGATGTTTTCGGGCCTGTCGTGGCGCACGTAGAAATTCGCTGCCGTCGTGGCCGGATTGGCGTCGGAATATACGGCGAATATCTGCGGCCGCAGGTTGTCGTCGACAAAGCAGTCCAGATCGGCAGTGGCCGCGTTGCCCGAGGTGTCGAACACACGCAGGCGCATGCTGTGCGAGCCTTCAGTGAGGTTTTCAAGTTGATAGGCGATGCTGCCCGAGGCCGAGCCGTCGGCTGCCGGCGTGTAGTAGGCCGCCAGGTCGGTATAGGTGCGTGTTCCGTCGACAATCAGCGTCATCTGCTGGCCGATGCCCGAGGCCGACAGGTTGATGCCCACGTTGTCCGAAACCGTTGCCAGTACCACGGGCGAGGAATTGACGCCGTCGCCGGATATGAAGTCCTTGTGGTTCAGCACGAACGTCTCAATCCGCGGCGCGATGGTGTCGGGCGCGGCGGGTTCCTCGAAGCCGTAGACATAGAATCTCCTCTCGACGCCGATGGCCTCGGCATCGGAATTGTCGGCTGCGGCATAGAGCGACATGGTGCCCTGGCGGAAATTGTCGGCCACGGTCGATGGCATCGCTGCGCGCAGGGTGAATTTGCCGCCTTCCACGCGTGCCGATCCGGCAAACAGTTTGTCGCCGTGCGTGTCGAATGTCTCGATGCTGCCGTCGCCGTTTCCGTTGGTCACGCGGCTCATCAGGGCGTCGTAGATTTCCACGTTGACGGTGCCGTTGAAGTCCTCGATCGGCGTGCCGTCGGGCGTCACTATCCGGCCTGTGATTTCGGTATTGGACAGGGCCGCGATTGTCACCTCGTTCTCCGGACGGGGGGCCAGACCGTTGATGGCGGTAACCTCCACCACGTTCGACGGCGAGGTGACGGCAAGCGCCGGGTCGCCCATGAACACGAAGCGCAGGCGGTTGTCGTTCGAGCGGTGTTCGCCCTTTGAATTCAGGATGTCGTTTTTCGAGCGGCGATATACCTCACCAGGCGTCAGCAGGCATCCGTTCTCGTCGCGCGCAAGTGTGGCGCGCCCCAGGGCTTCCAGATAGTAGCCGTTGTCCGATATATATACCGGCCTGGTGGCGCTGATCATGCCTATCACGCCGCCATAGCGCTCCTTGAACATGATTTCGCCGCCGCTGGTCGTGGGCGAGTCCCAGCGCAGGAAATCGCAGGTCGACGCCACAAGGAACGGCAGGTTGCGCAGGTACAGGTTGTTGAGGTCCGTGTAGGTCAACTGCCCGTCGCCCGTCCACGAATGGTTGTTGGCGTGGCCCGTGAAGAACCACCAGGCCACTCCCTGGTCCAGCAGCCCGAACATCTCGCGCCGCGCCTGGGGATATTCGCCGCCGCTGCGTATGTAGGCGTCCAGATAGATTTTCTCGAAGATATGCTGCTGGCCTTCGGTGGCCATGAAGTTTTTAATCATGCTCTCGGCCTGGCGCAGGTGCACGCCGCGGTCCTCGTCGTCGGCCAGCACCATGACGCGGTTTTTCCACCACGACCGTTTCGACGAGTTGACGTACTGGTACATCTTGTCCACAATCGATGCGCCGTCGTTTTCTGACATCATCGGGATGCGGCCCACGGCTATGGTCAGATCGTCCAGGCCCGGGTCGCGGCCCGAGCCGTCGCCCAGCATGGCAAAGAAATCGTCGGTGGTGTAGCCGTCATAATCGTTCATCGAATGGCGGGCGGTGCGGTTCACCCACACCGGCAGGGTGG
>CAJJOO010000001.1 GCA_905193395.1 uncultured Porphyromonadaceae bacterium | reverse complement strand
GGGTACGCTCGCCGCCGGAGAGGACGCCGACCTTTTTGTCGATTGCTTCGCCGCCGAACATGAAGGCGCCGAGGATATCGCGGATGCGCGTACGGATGTCGCCGACGGCCACGCGGTCGATGGTGTCGAACACGGTCAGCGACTCGTCGAGCAGCGATGCCTGGTTCTGTGCGAAGTAGCCCACACGCACGTTGTGCCCGATGCGCAGGCTGCCGGTGAAGGGAATCTCGCCCATTATACATTTTACCAGGGTCGACTTGCCTTCGCCGTTCTTGCCGACGAAGGCGATTTTCTCGCCGCGGCGCAGGGTGAAGGTTGCGTGGTCGAAGACCTGATGGTCGCCGTAGGCCTTTCCGACGTTGTCGGCGATGATGGGGAAGTCGCCCGAACGCGGCGCAGGCGGGAAGCGCAGGTTCAGGTGCGAGGTGTCGACCTCGTCAATCTCGATGCGCTCGATTTTGGCCAGTTGCTTCATACGGCTCTGCACCTGCACGGCCTTGGTGGCCTTGTAGCGGAAGCGTTCGATGAAGGCCTCGGTGTCGGCAATCTGCTTCTGCTGGTTGTTGTAGGCGCGGGTCTGCTGCTCGATGCGTTCGGCGCGCAATTGCAGAAAATGGGAATAGTTTACGGCGTAGTCGTATATTTTTCCCAGGGATATCTCGATTGTGCGCTTGGTCACATTGTCGATGAACGCGCGGTCGTGGCTCACCAAAACCACGGCCTTGGAGCGCGTGATGAGGAAATTCTCGAGCCATTGTATCGATTCGATGTCCAGGTGGTTGGTAGGCTCGTCAAGCAGCAGCACGTCGGGCCTTTGGAGCAGGATTTTGGCCAGTTCGATTCGCATTCGCCAGCCGCCGGAGAACTCGGACGTGGGGCGGTCGAAGTCGCTGCGTTCGAAGCCGAGGCCTTGAAGGGTCTTCTCCATCTCGGCGCGGCAGTTTTCGGCCCCGGCCATGTCGATTTCCTCGCTCAGGCGGGTCATGCGCTCAATCAGCCGTGCGTATTCGGGCGAATCGTAGTCGGTGCGCGACGAAAGGGCGGCGTTGAGTTCGTCCAGGCGATGCTTCATATCGTCGATTGCCGCGAAGGCTTTGCCCACCTCCTGAATCACTGTCAGCGAGTCGGTGGTGATCATGGTCTGGGGCAGATAGCCCACGGTCACTCCGGCCGGAATGGCCACAGTGCCGGAGGTCGGACTTTGCAATCCGGCGATGATTTTAAGCATTGTCGACTTGCCCGCGCCGTTTTTACCCACCAGGGCTATGCGGTCCTTGTCGTTGATTACGTAATTAATATTGTCGAACAGCGTCCGGGCGCTGAATTCAACCGACAGATTGTTTATCGAAATCATTAATAAGATCTATGTCCCCGGCGGGCGCGCGAGTCTCAGCCGATCATCGAGAGGATGACGCTCTTGACGGAGTCGGCCAGCGTCTGTGCTTCGGCCTCGGTGGCGGCTTCGGAATAGACGCGGATGATAGGCTCGGTGTTGGACTTGCGCAGGTGTACCCACGAGTCCTTGAAGTCAATCTTCACACCGTCGATGTCGGTGATTTTTTCGCCGGCATACTTTTCCTTCACCTTTTTGAGGAGGCGGTCCACATCCAGTGCGGGGCTCAGTTCAACTTTGGTTTTGTAGATTGAATATTCGGGAAGTTCGGCACGCAACTGCGAGGGTTTGATGCCTCGTTTGGCCAGGATGGTGAGGAAGAGGGCGACGCCCACCAGGGCATCGCGGCCGTAGTGCAGGGCCGGGTAGATGACGCCGCCGTTGCCTTCGCCGCCGATTACGGCACCTGTGCGGCGCATTTCAGTGGTGACGTTCACCTCGCCGACGGCGGCTGCTGTGTACTTGCAGCCGTGGGCTTCGGTCACGTCTCGCAGTGCGCGCGACGAACTGAGATTGCTCACCGTGGCACCGGGAGTGTGGTCGAGCACATAATTGGCGATAGACACCAGTGTATATTCCTCGCCGAACATGTCGCCGCCGTCCTTGACGATGGCCAGACGGTCCACGTCGGGGTCAACCACGAAACCGACGTCGGCACCGGTTTCCTTGACCAGACGGGCGATGTCGGTGAGGTTTTCGGGGATAGGCTCGGGGGTATGGGCGAATTTGCCGGTGGCGTCGCAGTTGAGGCGGATGATGTTCTTAACACCGAGGGCCTCGAGCAGACGCGGGATGACAATACCGCCGACGGAGTTCACGGCGTCGACGGCAACGGTGAAGTTGGCGGCGGCGATTGCCTCGCGGTCAACAAGGTCGAGCGCCAGCACCATGTCGATGTGGCGGTCGGCCCATGTATCGTTGGTGTAGACATGTCCCAGGTCCTCGACTTCGGCGAAGGTGAATTCGTCGGCAGCGGCTATGCGCAGCACTTCGCCGCCTTCCTCGGCGTTGAGAAATTCACCGCGTTCGTTCAGCAGTTTGAGGGCGTTCCATTGCAGGGGATTGTGCGAGGCGGTGAGGATGAGTCCGCCGCAGGCTTTTTCACCTACTACGGCCAGTTCGGTGGTGGGGGTCGTTGCCAGGCCGATGTTGACTACATCGAAACCCATGCCGACGAGCGTTCCGCAGACGATATCGAGAACCATCGGGCCGGAGAGGCGTGCGTCGCGGCCCACCACAATCTTGCGCTGACGGCCCGTTGCACGGCGTCCCATGAAGGTGGCGTAGGCCGCTGTGAATTTCACGATGTCAAGTGGGCTGAGGCCCTCGCCGGGTGCGCCGCCGATGGTGCCGCGGATACCCGAAATGGATTTAATAAGAGACATGACTGTTCTTTATTTTGTTGTTGTTGTTTTTTCTTTGTTGGTTTAGATTTTTGGACGGAAATAGCGGATGTTGTAAAGGAATGGAATCACATACGACATTTCCGAGGGTGAACCGTACTGGGATTTGATGACGATGTTCACCTCGCAGTCCACGGGCAGGTAGCGCAGGGGCATCTGCACGCCCACGCCGTTCTGGTAACTGCTATTGGTCTGATAGTTGTTGAAGCGGAAGGAATAGTTGCCGTTCAGCACGTCATCGTTGCCGTTGGACGATCCGAACTGGTTGTCGCCCATGTAGGATTCGATGTTGTAGCGGGTGAAGCGGAAGTAAATCAGTTCGTTGTATTCCACGGTGTCGCCCTTCGTGCCGGCATCCAGCACCTGCATGTAGAGGTTGCCGTCCTCGTCCAGACGATAATAGGGTGCATCCTCGCCGGTCTCGAAAACGGTGACGGCGGGAAACTCGTTAATCACGCGGTGGTCGGCCAGGAAGCGGTTCACGTTCATGTTTTCCTTCTGCAGCAGTTCGGCGTATGTTTCATCGTCCGAGCATGCCGTGAAGGCTGAGGAGGCCAGCGCCATGGCGGCCAGTGCCAATGTTGCACGAAATATATTTCTCATTTTCATTTCTTTTCTTCTTTTACGGGGTACTTGCGGGCGTTTTCATCAAGCAGCGAGCGGAATTTGCATGCTGCCTGTTCCAGGGTGCCTGGAAACTCGCCGCCGGCGGCGTTGAGATGGCCGCCGCCGCCGAAATGGTCACGGCACACTTCGTTGACCGGGAAATCGCCCACCGAACGCATCGACACCTTCACATAGCCGTCCTCCTCGCGCAGGAAACATGAATACCGCACCCCGGGGATTTCCAGAGGACGGTTCACCAGGCCCTCGGTATCGCCCTTGACATAGTGGCGCGAGTTCAGTTCGGCCCGGGTCAGCGTGATGAGCGCGGCTCCCTGTGGCAGAAAGACCTCCATCTTGCGGTCGATGGCATAGGCGTTGAGCCGCAGACAGTTCTCGCTGTGCGTGGTAAACTGCTCGCGGACAATGCGGTCCTTGTCGGCGCCGAGTTTCAGCAATTCGGCCACGGCAACGTAGAGCGCCGGGTCCGATGAGTTGTAAGAAAGGTTGCCCGTGTCGGTCAAAATACCCGTCATGAGGCTTTCTGCGCAGACGCTGTCGATTTCATCGGCCAGGCCGATGGTCATGAGGACGGTGAACAGCAGCAGGCAGGTCGACGAGTATTCCGGCCGCGACACGATAGCGGCCGCCTCGATCGCGGGGTGGAGATGATGGTCGATAAGTATTCTGGTGGCTTTGGATGCGCCGATAATATCGGCCAGGGCACCCGTGCGGCGCAGTTCGTTGAAATCCAGGCAGATTATGAGTGCGGCGGAACTGATGAGGGATTTCGCCTGCTCGGGACTGTGGCGCGCGTCAATGGCGTCGTTCGCTCCGGGCACACTTTTCAGGCGCGGCGCGATGGCGTCGGGAACAACCACTGTGGCTTTGCGGCCGCGGTTGCGAAGCAGCCGGCAAAGTGCCGTCGACGACCCCACGGCATCACCGTCCGGGGCCTCGTGGGTAACTATTACAACGTCGCCGGCCGCGGTGAGCAGGTCGCGCAATTGCTGTGCTTCATTATGTCCGATTCGGATTTCTGACATTTCTTTGTTTTGCAACTAAAATGTAGTGCAAAATTACACAAAAAACGCCAATTCCCAAAACGGGCGAAGCAACTTTCGGCCTTTTACGCTCTGAGGGCGAATCAGCAGAATGGAGCAATCATTGCAGCCACGTCAGTGTCGCCCAGCAGCGAGGCATAGGTGAGCCATACTATCAGCAGGATAATCAGGATAATAGCGCCAATCGCAACCCACAGCGATTTGCTTTTTTTGTCTTTGTCGCTCATTTGAATCAGTTTTAACGTTGGTTTTTAATTTATATTAAAACGCTGCTGCGGCCCCGGTGGTTCAGGTGGTCACGGGAAAATGCCTTGAAAAAAAGAGGGCCGTGCCCCGATGGCACGGCCCTCCGATGGGAAAATCATGGTTTGCTGTGAGGCTTATTTCACGGCTACCTTGGTGGCGTTGCCGCCCGAAACGCGGACATAGATGCCGGGTGTGAGCGATTCGGCCGATACCTGTACGCCCTGGAGGTTGTAGTAGATGGCGTCGGTGTCGGCAGCGGCGTCGTCAAGGCTGATGTCGCTGATACCGGTGGTGTTCTTCAGAACGGAAGCGGCGGGTGCGGGAGTCGTTGCGGTGGGCTCAGCCTCGGGCAGCGAGTAAACGCGGTAGCCGCCTTCACGCAGGTAGGCGTGGAGATTGCCGGCATGGTCGAAACGCAGGTGCGACCAGATGTGGCTTTCGACGGGGAACTGATAGCGGAATTTCAGCGTGGGAACGCCTTCGTTCCATGTTACGTCGAATACCACGATTGTGTTGCGGCCGCCGATGGCAAGGGTCTTGCCGTCCTTGGTCACTGCGATCGAAGCAGTGGAGTGGGGAACGTTTTCGGCGATACTTTCGTCGGCCGAATTCAGGGCGATAGCAGATTCGCCGAGCACATTGGAGATATAACCGAAGGCGGGAGTTCCGGCGATGTTGTTGCCGCTCTCGCGAATCTGGGCTACGAATACGCCGTCGCCGCAGGTCACGACGTCAACGTTCTGGTTGGCCAGGAAGTTGCGGTAGCCAAGCACTTCGGGAGCCTCGGTGATGGCCCAGGGGCCGCTCATGTGAACCTTCACGAGGGCGTTTTCGCTGTCGCCCTTGCCGTTCTGGTTCTGATGGTCCTCGCTGAACATGATTACCCAGGTGTCGCCCTTTTCGTCGTTGATGAAGTCGAAGCCGGAGTTGCCGCCGCCGAGTTTCACGTTGTCTGCGGTGATGAAGCAGCCGGTCGAGGACTTGGTGCCGGTGAACAGGGTGAAGGGTTCCTCGGTGACGTCAAGCGGGTTGACGGCTACGATACCGTAACCGGCATCGCCGAAGGTAGAGAATACTGCGTATCCGTTGCGTTCATTGCCGCGGAAAGGATTGGATTGGTTGGTGGTCACGCCGCCAAACATTGCATGGTCCTTGAAGATACGGGTTGCAACCTTCTGGCCTGCGGGGTTATAGATGTCGATACCCTGGTTCTTGCCATGGCCTACGGCAACATAGCCGAACGAAGGCTGCTCGGGGTCGGTGATGGGAACGACGCCGCCGCGTACGGTGAGGTCGCTGGCTTCGCTGAACACGAGGCCTGCACGCGATACGGGTTCGGAGGTGACAACGATTTCCCAGGTGTAGGGAATGTTGGCTTCGAGGTCGCTCTTGAAGACGGTGGCAAAATTCTCACCTACTTCGAGTGCTCCCAGAGGCTTCTCGATGGCCTGGCCTTCGCCTTCCGGAATCATGCGCAGAGTGGCGGCGGGCACGTTGCCGGTGAGGCTGAAGGAGATTTCGTATTCTTCTTCTTTCTCTTCAGCCTTCAGGTTGTAGGCATATTCCTTGCGGGCCTGGGGCTGTGCCACGCTGCGGGTGGTGAACTTGGAGATTTTGCCGTCGCGCAGCAGGTACAGGTTGATCCAGCCGTCGGTGGCGGCGTCGGTAACGGCATCGCGTGTCACTTCGGTTTCACCGGCAGCGGCTGCATAGAGTGTTGCGGGAGCCTCGGCTGCTGCTGCGGCTTCGGCGGGAAGAGTGAGGGTTACGGCGGTGGCGTGGTCGACGTTGCCCGAGATGTTGGCCATTTCAAGGCCTGTGCAGGTTTCGCCTTCGAATTTGGGATATACCATGAACGAAGCGCCGGCATATTTGAAGATGCCGCTGCGTCCGCCGGCCTGTGCTGCCACAGAGTTGGCTTTGACGGCGCCGTCGCAGGCGGTTGAGAAGTCCCATGCCTGGATGCCCAGATTGGAGTCGAGCATCAGCAGGCTGTTGTCGTCGATGGGCGAGGGAACCAAATTGAAGTCAGCGGCGCGTTGGCCGAAGATGAGTGGATTGCCGGGCTTGATGTCCAGCGGAGTCTGGGCCTCGCCGTCGGCAACGGCAACCATTGTGGCGCGCATTTTATAGTCGGGAGCGGTGATGGTGGGCATGGTGATGAGGGCCTTGCCTTCGGTGGTCGTTCCGGAGTATACGAACTGCGAGGGATAAGCGCGGTACCACAGACCGGAGTTTGTGGTGGAGATGAATGGAACCGGGTTGCCGGTGGGCAGGCCGTTTTCGTCGTTTTCCCATTTGTAGATCACGAAGGTGCCGCGGCCGGCGTCGCCTTCCTGAATCTGAGAATCGTCATATTGTGTCTTGGTGGCGTTGCAGGCCAGCAGGACACCGTCGGCGCTGAGTTGCATGTCGGCGATAGCGGCGATGGAGCCGGCTGCGCCTTCGGTGGAAACCTTGGCAACGACCTGCTTGTTGGCGAGGTCATAGACCAGGATGGTAGCCTTGGCCTGCTCTTCGGCGGGCACTACGGCTGCGAATTCAACGGGCTTGTCGAGGGCCAGGATATACATCTTGCCGTTGCGTACGAAAGTGCGCTTAACGGTGAGGCCTTCGAGTTCGGCGATGGGTTCGTCGGCGTATTCGGCGCTGATGTTATACTGTGTTGCTGCGCCGATGCCTGCGTTGCCTGCCATCGGGTCGGGATAGTCGGTGTAGACGATTTCAGCGGGAACCCAGTCCTTGTCCACGAGTTGGGCGGTGGGATAGGTGATGGAAGCGGCCTTCACTTCAACCTCGATGGGGTCGGCGGGCAGATACTGCTCGCTCTCGAACGAGATGGTATAGGTGCCGGGTTCAACGTTCTTGAACACGAACGCACCGTTGTAATTGTTGTCGGTGGTATAACGGGCCACTTCGGTGTCGCCTTTTTTCAGAACAACCACAACACCGTTGAGGGGTTTGAAACGGTCGAGGGTGGTGGGATTGGCCTTGTAATATTTATCGACGAAACGGGTGTTGGCGTCGCGTACGATACCGTAGATATGGCCGGTGGTTTCCTTGGTGAGTCCGAAATAGTCGGCGATACCGTGAGCGTAGGCTGTACCTTCCATGTAGTCGACATCCCAGTTCATGGCACGGTGGCGTGCGGGCTGGTATGTGTGGAAGTAACCTTCAACCAGGAAACCGGGCACTGAGTGTTTCAGCACGCCCAGATAGCCGAAGTATCCGCGGTCATTCATTTCGGGGCCGCCATAGAAGTTGCAGTCGCCGCGCAGGTTCTTGTTGGTCTGCGAGTAGGATGTCCACATCATGTGGGGGTTCTCCTGTGCGTAGCCCCAACATGCGTCGGCCATTGCGCGCGACTGGGTCTGCAGGTTCAGGTCGAGACCTTCGTGTTCCACGGGCTGGTCGTAACCGCGGTAGAGGAACAGCGGGAAGTTGGTCGTGGTGCCTTCCGAAGCGGCATTGGAGTGGATGGAGATGAACATATCGAAGTTGTTGGCATCCACTTCGCCACTGATTTCATAGAGGCTTCGGTTGTAGTATTCCTGGTCGGCGGGAGTCTTGTCGCCGAGTTGGCTTGCCGTACCGTTGTCTTCGTGGTAGGGACCGCATTTTACATGCGACATCACGATGTTGTTGTGCATGTCGAGGGCGGCGCCCACACGGTGGGGCAGAGCGTTGGTCTGGTTCAGGGTCGGGTCATATTTCAGACCGTAGGCGCGGAGCATTTCCAGAACGCCGAAGCCCTTTCGCAGGTTGGTGTTGGATTCGAAGAAGTTGGTGGTGTCGGTATTTGTGCGGCTGTATTCGCCGTGGCCTACGATGGGGTTGGGACGGTCGTTTGCGGTCCACGAACCGTGGCCGGGATTGATATAGACGCGCAGTTCGTCGGCGTTTTTGGCCGGAGCGACGGCAAAGACACCCAGTGCCATAGCGGCAAGTAAAATCTTTTTCATATCGCGTCGGTATTATTTAAGGTTAATGAGATAGAGGGCGCCGTCGGCGGTGGAATACATCACCTTGCTGCCGTCGGCAGTAGCGCTCGGGAAAACGGCGATTGCATCGGCGGGGCTGATGGTCTGGTGAACGCCGTTGAGGTCGGAAGCGACGATTGACGATGAGATGAGAGTCTCGCCGTTGTCAACGTCGTTCATGCCCACAACCTTGTCGTTGCCCAGCCAGCGTGCGGCGCGGATATGTCCCAGCGGACGCACGTCGCTGCCGTCGAGGTTGCATACGAATGTGCCGGCACCGGACAGGAAGTAAACCACCTTGGTGCCGTCGGGGCTGATGGAGGGCCAGAGGTAACTGCCGCGGCCCTGGGGGTCGATTGTACGGGTCTTGCCGTCGACTGTGATTTCGAGCGAACCGTAGTTGATGGAAGCGACCGGCATCGACTGTGCGCGGCTGCTGCCGAAGTTCTTCACGCGGGCTTTGCCGCCTTCGACGGCGGTGACACCTGTGGCGCTGATGCCGACGCCGGCATTGAGGTGGCGCGAGGGCTTCACGAGCACACGCTCGGCGCCGCCATTGACGCTGATGCTGTTAAGACCTGTGTAGCGCAGACGGTTGTTGTAGGTTGTGGTGCGGAACACGATGTTCTGCCCGTCGGGACTGATCACAACTCCCTGGGGGTTGCCGTTGCGGGTCAGCACTGTGGTGGTGCCGCCGGCCAGGTCGACCTTGCTGAGGGTGGTTGCGCCCATTTCTCCGATGACGGCATAGGAGCCGTCGGGGCTGATAACGGCGATTTCGCTACGGGTGCCTTCGGGAAGGGCGACACGCTCGATGCCTGCCACTTCGACCACCTGGGCCTGGGCGAAGAAAGCCATCATTGCAGCCACTGCTGTAAGGAAAAACTTTTTCATGCGATTAGATTTGAAATTGGTTAATAAAAATTACTACTGGTGCGATAAAATCGCGTTAGTTTAAAAATCATCAAATAAAGAGCATTCTTTGACATTTTGGTTTGAATTGATTGACGAGTCCTGTTTGGTAAGTAAAGACCGCAGGTCGGTTCTTTCCATTGCAGAGATTCGAATCAAGGTTGCCACTTCGGTTATTGAATAGGGGCATTCATAATCCGCCTTTATTCTCGCTACCATCAGGTAGGAAATGATAGCAGTCCAAAGATGAATCTTAACAGCGTTTTCGGAATACCCCCAAAGGTTCTTGACCGTGATGTTCTGTTTAATCCATTTGAAGAATACCTCTATATCCCAACGGTGTCGATACAAATTGGATATTTCTGCTGCGCTGACTTCGAAGTTGTTGGATATAAATTCTACAATCACATCATTTTCAGGGTCATAAATCCGTACAAATCTCATGTCCTCAGGATAAAGTTTACTTGATTTATATCCCGTGACTTTGATACGGGAATCCTCCAATATGCCCGATTTTGCGTCAGTAATCTCCTTTTGCTCCAAGGTGGCAAATTGCATATTTTCCTTTGGCCGTGATACCCAAAAGGCTTGTGCCTTATGAAAAGCGTACAAAGCCTTGAGGTCAACGTAGGCTTTATCCATGACATAGAAGGCGTATGGTTCCGGCTTAAGTTCATCGAGCTCGTTGCTGTCATGCCATTTGCCATCAGTGATGTGGATATTGGCCGGTATACTGCCACGAATGTCAAGGAGCGTGTGCATTTTGACCGCGCCTTTACTATATTTCCCAAGCGCCCATGTCGCAAGTTTGATGCTTGTTGAGATTGTCGTGGAATCCAATGCGTAAATGGCGTTGTCTATGGAAATATTCGAAAGCTTAACTTTTGAGTATAACGGTCTTACCAAGTCGATAAGATAAATGCCCAGTCCCTCAAAGATGCGGTAATCTCTGTTTTCGTTGGCACGAGACAATGAAGTATGACTCACTGTTTTGCGAAAACCGAGATGATACAACATGTTGGTGTGGACATCCAAGCATAGACAAATATCCCGAAGCGAATCGCAACCGGTCAACTGGCCGTATAGAAGATGAAGCAGATGATTATAACTGCTCAAATTTTTGACATGCCAGTCTCCCTTGTATTGTCTCACGAGCTTGTCGAACTGATAACGCGGTATAAACTCGACAACCTGGGAGAAAACATATTTACCTTGATTCATAATCCTGATATGATGTGTAACAGGACTAATAAATCAATTTCAAATCAAAAAATCAATGATCGCTTGTATTTAGTTTAATATTAATCATTTAACCGCAGTAGTTGGATTTTTATCGCACCACTACTATCATTATATCATGCGATTGGTTGAAGCGGTTACATAATAAGTCGCGGGAGTTTACGTTGATATGGATAGGAAAGCCATGTATTATCACTTATTTATGAAAATTGCGAGACTGATACTTATTATATTGGCGGCGATTGTATTGCCGCCGACGGCTGCGGGACGGGAACCTCAGAAAGGTTACCGCGGCTTTGTCGATGCAGGTGTCGACCTTTCTTTCCGCCGGGGTTATTACGGCAACAGGACGGTTACGGTGTATTACGGCATCGCAACCTCGCACGGCTACCAGTTCAACAGACATTTCTTTCTGGGTGCGGGCGTGATGTATGAACGCGTTCACCGGGATTCGTATTTCGACGGAAGTGAATATCCCGTATACCTGCACGCGCGGACCGACTGGACGTTGGGCCGCTTTCCTGTATACGGTGATTTGCGTATTGGTGGCGTGATTTTTGGCGATCAGCGGCTGTACATCTCGCCCACAGTGGGTTACAGACTGAGCCTCAGCCGCAAAAGCAACCTGAATTTCGGCATCGGGATGAATTTCAGAGGCTACGGCTGGAGCGACCAGAAGACCCTCCATCCCCAACTTGCAATCCGCGTCGGCATCGACTTCTAAGAACCGGAAAGGTGAGTCAGCGCATGATGCGGGGGAGGGTGTAGCCGGCGTTCTGCAGGCAGAGGGCCAGGCGGGGTTCGTCGGCGGGGCGCACAAAGAGTCGGCGTCCCTGGGCCAGTATCACCAGTTCGCGCACTTCGGGGTCGTTGAGAATGAAATCGAGCAGTTCGGGCGACGCCTCGGAAAGGCTGTACACGATAAAAAATTCGGCACCTGAGTTTGAGATCTGCGAAAAGCGGCCGCGTAGGTTAGAGAAGAAGTCGCGCCATACGGGCGGGAACTCCGCCAGGCGCAGCATCAGGCGGAAATACTCCACGCGCATGTCGAAGGTCTGCACATCGCCGATTCCGCGGCAAAAGGACTCTGGCGTTACCACAAAACGTGTCGGGGTGATTCGGCGGGCATAGCGGGATGTGAGCATCGAGGCGCAACGCTTGTCGTCGGTGAACAGATAAAGAGCGTCCGTGTCGACGGTGATACGCGGGGAGACAACGGCATCGGTTCTTACAGGAGATGAATATTGGGTATCCAGTCCGAAGACATAGCGGCCAAGGGCGGTGAAGCGGATAGCCTCGAGGTCCTCGGTGGTGCGGCAGGGCTTTTTGAAGGCCGCCTCAACGAAGCCGACCGAGGCAAGAACGCATAGCACGTCGGCAACCAGGGAACGGAAATGTATCGCAACTAATTCCGAAGGAGGCTGTTTCTGCGCGGCGACAATATCGTCGAGGCCAATCCACTGGTCGCGTGCGCCGGGAGCCAGCGTGCGCGCGGAATGGGTCTGGACGACCCTGATGATATCGTTGACGAAACTATCGTCAAACAACAGACCGCAGGGACGTGCGAGGTCACCCGCAAAATGATTTGCTGTGAGGGCGCACAGACGACTGACGCCGAGGCGGAAGTCAAATAATGCATTTTTGAGTTCGGCCGGCGTGGCAAAGATAGAGGTGGCCGTGGAAGCCGAGCCTTTATTATCAATGTAAACCCATTTCAGCAACGACCACAGTGCGCACTGAGAGAAGTTGTTCCACTGTTGGAGACCGGAGGTGAACATCGGTTTCAATGGCAGCAACAGGCCGCAGCGTTTCACGACGGTCTCTGAAACGGTGGCTTCGGGCTTCGAAAGGAGTCCGTGGACAAGTTCCATTGAAAAGGCACGGTCGATTTCGGCGAGCGAAGCGACAATCTGTTCCTCACAGTTGAAAATCACAGCATTGGAATCGGGCAAAGCCGAGACGGTGCGCACAGTGCGGCGGCCTGGCGTCTTGCCGCGGACCACGGCGAGGGCCCGGGCCAGACAAGAATCGAGGCTGTAAATGCCTGCGGCGGTGCGGACGAGGAACGAGGCCGCATTGTTGCCGTTGGTAAAGAAATCGGCGGAGCATCCCGGTTCGGACAGCGCACGATAACGTTCGTAAAAATCCTTGATATACTCCTCAAGTTGTGATTCGGCAATCCGGCCATTGTCCAGACAGTAGTCCACAATCAACTGATAAGCCCTGGGCAATGCGTCGAAAGCATGTCCAAGCGGCCCCGGCTGAAGGAACGGGACGACGCATTCGACGCCCTGCGTGGCCAGGAGGTAGCGTTTGCCGCAGATCCACTGCTCAATCAAGCGCCCGGCGGCACGGTTGAAACCGGCGCCCAGAGAAATATCATATTTTCCGAACAGCGGCCGGTAGAGCATGAATGTGGTGCGGACAGTCCGGCGGGTGATACGCTCCGGCGCGGATGATGAGCCGGTGCTGAGCGTCAGCGACGGAAGCAGGCGGGTATCTGTCTGGTTTTCACTTATTGGCATGGCGCGGGAGTATTATCCGAGGAGGAAGTTGATGTCCTCGTCGGTGAGGTGTTTCGTTGCCGAGGCGTCGCCGGACAGCAGACCGTCGACAATTTCCGACTTACGGTGCTGCAATTCGAGTATTTTTTCTTCGACAGTGTCCTTCGTGATAAAGGAGAACGAGAAAACGGTGGCTTTCTGGCCGATGCGGTGCAGACGGTCCAAGGCCTGCTGTTCGGCCGACTTGTTCCACCAGGGCTCGACGATGAAGACCATGTCGGCAACAGTGAGATTGAGACCGACACCGCCTGTTTTCAGAGTCATAATCAGGACATTGCAGTCGGCATCGTCGCAGAATCGGCCCACGACGGCAGCGCGGTCGGCCGTCGCGCCGGTCATCACGGCGAAACCGATGCCGGCGGCACGGAGACGCGCTGCAAGCAATTCGATACCGGCAATGAAATTGAAGAAGACGACAACCTTGTGGCCATTGTTGACGGCACTGACAAGGCGGTCTGCCAGCAGTTCGATTTTTGGCGAGGAAACGGCGCCGTCCGAAAGGCTTTCGGGCACGGAGGCAGCGCGGCGCAGTTCGCTCAATGCCTTGAGAACCACGAAGCGCGATTTGGCTATGCCGTCGCGGGCGATGGCGTCGTGGAGGCGATTGATATAGGACAGACGTAGTTTCTCGTAGAAACGGCGCTGTGGCGGCTCCATTTCCACATATATGGTCTGGTCGATACGCTCGGGAAGGTCGGCAAGTACGTCGGCTTTCAGACGACGCAGCAGGAAGGGATATATGCGCCGGCGTAGCATATCGAGTGCCTGCGCGTCGCCGTCGCGCTGTATGGGGCGCCCGAAACGTTCGTTGAAGGCCTCGAGCGAGCCGAACATTCCGGGATTGAGGAAGCGGAACAGGGAATAGAGTTCGGCCAGGCTGTTCTCGACGGGCGTACCGCTCAGGGCAAAACGCCGGGCGGATTTCAGCGTGAGGATTGCAGCCGTGGTCTGCGATGCCATGTTCTTGATGTTCTGCGACTCATCCAGAATCACGGTATCGAAGTCAATGTCTTTCAGTACGTCGATGTCGTTGCGTACGATGGCATAGGTGGTGAGAACCACACTATGGGAGAGGTCGCGGGAGGTATCGCGCTGATTACCGTAGTAGACGCCGAAATCCAGCCCCGGTGCGAAACGCGTCAGTTCATCCTGCCAGTTGAACAGCAGGGACCGCGGCACCACCACAAGCGAGTTTCGTGAGTGAAGGCGCGAGGCATATAGAAGCAGCGCGATGGCCTGGACGGTCTTTCCGAGGCCCATGTCGTCTGCCAGACAGCCTCCCAGGCGGTTGTCGTAGAGATATTGCAGCCAGCGGACACCGTAGAGTTGATAGGGGCGCAGCGAGGCGGCGAGGCCGTCGGTGACCACATCGCCGGTTTTCAGACAGGAAAGGCCGGTATAAAATTCGCGCAGGCGCAGCATGGATTCGGGGAGCGACATCCCGTCGTCAATGAAATTTTCCAGTTCGGAGGCCTCGAAGACCGAGAAACGGTAGTTGCCTCGGCGGTCGGCGCGAATGCCCCGGAATACGTTTCGGATGCGGCGGATAAAGGCAGGGTCGATGACGGCGCGGGCACCGTCGGCAAGAGTAACGTAACTGTCCGTCCGATAGCGTTCCAGCAAATCGGAAACGGTATATTTCATGCCCTCGATATTGACCGCGGCCGAGACACCGATAAAATCGATTCCCGAGGAAAAGCCCACATTGAGCCGCGGACTGACAAGGCGCAGATTGTAGTTGCGTATTTTGTCAAGGCCGGTGATGCGGAATTCGTTCATGAGCAAGGGCAGGACATTCATCAGCACAGCCGAGGCGGCATCCTCGGAAAGGATGAAAAGATTCCCGTCGTTGTAGACTGCCGGGGAGCGGCGCCGAGGGAGGCAGGAAGCGAAAATCTCCGACAGACGCGAGCGCATCGCCTCGGAATCGGCATGGACCAGCGGATGACGTTCAATTTCATCAGCGCGGACACAGACCTTGAAATCGAGTTCGGCGGAGGAAATCAGGCCGTCGCCGTCGGGAACGCACTCGTCCAGCCGGAGGACCAGCGAACGGTCCATGTCGAATTTCTCGATATGCAGGGTCGAGAGGCATTTAAGCGGCAGCGCCTCGACCATCGGCAAGTCGCGCAGGGAGAAGCGAAGGGAGGGAAAATAGGTGAAGAGCAGCGACAGGTAGCCGTCTATTTCCTTTTCATCAAAAGGCTCGAGAAACAAAGGCAGACGTGAGGCGTTGAGACCGATGTCGGCAATGGGATAAATTACCGGGCCACAGAGGGCGAAGGACGAGGACAGCAACGTAACCGGAGAAAAGGACTCGCCGGCCACGCGCAGTTCCAGCCGTGGCGAGACTTTCGGACCGTCGGCATCGAGGACAACCCGGAGGACGGCACGCGACGATGAAACGGCAATGGGTGAAAGATTGCGGTCCACGATATTGTCGCAGGCGGCCAGCAGGAACATCACGGCAGGATTGCGTGCGAGGTCAATGTCCGAGGTGGCAGCGGAAGTGCTCAGGAACAGGCTCTCGGCGGAAAACGATCGGGCGGCGTCGAGGACGGCGGCTTGCGGGCCGGAGTAGCGCGAGGGCACCGGCGTGAATGGCTCGCCATCGGGAGTGACAGTGCGCAGGACGGAACGGCCGTCGGCATCGGCCGTAATCATGAATAAAAACGGAGGTCCGGCATGAAGCAGACCTCCGTTATGTGACAGTCTGAGCCGGTCGAGAAACCGAGGCTCGGAATTCATCATTTGCCGAAGATAGAGTTGTAACTTTGCATCAGACGCAGGAAACGGAGGTCGTCGCGCAGGGCGCCGGCGTTCACGGGGCCGTCGGTATTGTTCATCCAGTTGTGGTTGTCGCTATAACCGGCCTTGAGGGAATTTTCGACGCAGGTCAGGGCCTTGTCGTCGTTATCGCGCAGCATATAGTAGCAGGCGGCCAGATAGTTGATGTAACCGTCGTTGTCGGGGACGGTGGCGAGGATGTTTTCCATCCATGCGTCGCCTTCCTGAGGACGGCCGAGGGCCAGGAGAGCGAAGCCACGGAGCGAGCGGACATCATTGTCGGCATAGCCTTCGACCTCAAGGGCCTGCTGGTTGAAACCGCGGGCGGCTGTGGGCTGGTTGAGGTATTTGTCAAGAACCCAGGCACGGAGGAGATAGACGTCGGGATTATTCGCGTCAATCATCGAAGCCTCGCCAAGGAGGTTGGCAGCCATCTCATAGTCTTTCTTGTCTAGGTAGTTGAGCGACATCTCCACGAGACCGGGGAGGTATTCGCGGTCGATTACCAGGGCGTGTCCGGCGGCGGCGATGGCCTCGTCGTGGCGGTTTAGGGCACGGAGAATCCGCGATCGGGTCACATAGTATTCGGCGACTTCGCCGGCGGAATCGGCGATAGCCTTGTCAATCTGTTCCAGAGCCTCCTCGTAGCGTCCGAGGCCCAGTTCGCAGATGGCAATCGAGGCGTTGAGGCCGTGGTAGTTGTATAGGCGCTGTTCGATGATGGTCTCCAGGTCGTCGATTGCGGCAAGGTAGTTGAAATGGGCCTGGGCGATGGTGGCGCGGAGATAACGGTAGAGGCCGTTGCCGGGAGCGCGGTCGATTGCATCGGTGAGGCCGTCGATAACGGCCTTGTAGTCGGTGTTTCCGTAATCGACGAGCGAGGCGATGGCATGCTGGTTGCGGCTGTTGAGCGAGAGGGCCACCAGGAGGTCCTCGACGGCGCCGGAATCGTTGCCCATGAGGCGGCGGACGGCGGCGCGGCGGATATAGATTTCGGGGTCGTTGGGACCGAAGGAAACGGCCTGGTCGATGAGTTCGTTGGCGGTTTCATACTGGTTGCGGGCCACGGCCACGCGGGCAAGACCCACCAGAGCCTCGGGGCTGCGGCTGTTGAAACGCTGCAGGCGGGTATAGTCCATGGAAGCCTCGTCATACTTGCCGAGTTCGAGTTCGGTGTTGGCACGCTGATATACGGCCGAAGCGCTTTCGGGGTCGAGAGCAACTGCGGAATCAAGGTCCGGGAGGGCCATTTCGGGCTTGCCGGTCATATTGTAGATACCAGCGCGGAGCATATATGCCTGGAAGCGGAGGTCCTTGTCGGAGGCTGGTGCTGTGGCCAGGGACTGATTCACATCGTCGAGCGCCTGAACATATTCGTTATGGCGGTAGTATTCGTTTGCACGGCGGAACCAGGTGTTATAGTCGTTGGGATTTGCACGGAGTTGCTGGTCGTAGACAGCAATGACGGCACGCGTCATGGGGTTCTCGATGATAGCAGCGGCCTGCGGGACGCAAAAAACCGATGCGAGAGCCAGCAGGGAAACGGAAATTAATTTCATTATTATGAAACAGTTGGTGACAAATTTAGACTTTCGGCAAAAAAGCCGGCTTTTAACTTACAAAGGTATAAAAAATAAGGGCACTCAACACAGAACGCGATAACAATTTAACACATTTTTAGGCATAAAAGTTTTGCGGCAGTTGCCAGACTACACCAGACTACAAAAGTCGGCGGATGCACGAGT